>DASWDK010000162.1:0-8401 GCA_036395335.1 Thermoanaerobaculia bacterium | reverse complement strand
CTCCGCCTCCTCGATCATCGCGCGGGCGTCGTCCCCGCGCGAGACGTCGGCGTGGACGAAGTGGGCGTGCCCGCCTGCTTTCTCGATCTCGGCCGCCGTGCGCCTTCCCGCGTCGTCGACCACCTCGGCGACGACGACACTCGCTCCTTCGCGCGCGAAGAGGAGAGCGGCCTCGCGGCCGATGCCGCTTCCGGCTCCCGTGATCAACGCCACCTTTTCTTTGAGGCGCATGGTCAACCTCTCTCGAAAAAACGCGCCCGCTCCCAGTCGGTGACCGTCTCGTCGAACTTCCGCTGTTCCGTCGAGAGGAAGTGCAGGTAGTGCTCGACAAATTCTTCGCCGAAGGCCTCACGGGCGAAGGCGCTCGACTCGAACCGCGCGATCGCGTCGCGCAGATTCTTCGGGACGCGGGGCAGGTCTTCGGCCAGGTAGGCGTTGCCCCGGAACTCCTCGGGCGGCTCAGCCTTTCGGCGGATCCCGTCGAGCCCCGCCGCGAGCGCCGCGGCATAGGCGACGTAGGGGTTCGCGTCGGCGCCCGGGATACGGCACTCGATCCGGAGCGAGTCGCCCTCGCCGACCACGCGGAATCCGGCCGTCCGGTTGTCGTGGCTCCACGCGATGGCCGTCGGGGCGAAGGAGGCGCTCTGGAAGCGCTTGTAGGAATTGATCGACGGCGCGAAGCAGACCGCGAGCTCGGCCGCGTGGGACATCCAGCCGCCGAGGAACCAGCGAAACACGTCGCTCGCCGCCACGCGGCCGGGCTGCGCCTCGCCGGAGAACACGTTGCGGCGGCCCTCCCGGTCCCAGAGCGAGAGATGCTGGTGCATGGAGCTTCCGGCCATCCGCTCGTCCCACTTCGCCATGAACGTCACCGCGAGGTTCTGCTGGAAGGCGATCTCGCGAGCGGCGTGCTTCGTCAGGACGTTGCGGTCGGCCTGCTCGAGCAGATCGCAGTGCTCGACGTTCAACTCCTGCTGGCCCCGGCCCCACTCACCCTTCGACCCCTCCATCGGTACGCCGCTCTTCTCGAGCGCCCGCACGATCGCTCCGACGAGCGGCTCCTCCTTCGTCCCCTGGAAAATGTGGTAGTCCTCGATGTAGCCGGAGAACGTCTCGAGGTCTCCATAGCTCTTCCGGCGTGCCGATTCGTAGCTCTCGCGGAAGAGATACAGTTCGATCTCCGAGCCGGCGCGCGCGCCGTAGCCCATGTCGCTCGCGCGCGCGATCTGGCGCTCGAGGACCCGCCTCGGCGCGACCTCGATCGGGTCGCCCCCGGGCTCCGTCGCGACGTCGCAGAGGACGATCGCCGTCTTTTCGAGCCACGCGGCCCGGCGCAGCGTCCGCCAGTCCGGGACGCAGCGGAAATCTCCGTAGCCGCTCTCCCAGCTCGTCAGTCGATATCCGGGAACCGGGTCCATCTCCATGTCGCACGCGAGAAGGTAGTTGCAGGCGTGCATTCCGTGCGCGGCCACGTTCTCGACGAAGAACCGTCCAACGAGACGCTTTCCCATCAATCGACCGTAGAGGTCGGGAAAGACCGGGATGACCGTTTCGATCTCCCCGCGTTGGACGAGCGCGGCGAGTTCGTCGCGCGTGACCCGGCCGGGTACCGCGTCAGCCGCCGAGACCATCGGATCTCACGGCTCTACTCTATGCGGAGGTCCGGTCGGTCCGGGCCGATCGACTACCTGCGGATCGAGAGGTTCTCGTAGGCGACGGTCGGCAGCGCAAAACCCAGGGAGTGGCCTTCGACCTCGGGACGAACGAAATGGTAGACCTGCTCGTGGAAGAGCGGAATCAAGAGCGCATCCCGGGCGATCAGGTCTTCCACCTGCCGGTAGATCGAGTGTCGGATATCGGGATTGACCTCGGAGCGTCCTCGTTCCACGAGTTCGTCGATCTGCGGCGCGCCGCACATCCGTCCGAGGAGGCCCTCCCGCGACTGAAGAAGACCGTTGACAAACGTGTCAGCATCCGGATAGTCGGCCACCCACCGCATCACGGCGATGTCCACATCCGCCTTCTTTTGGTGTTTCAGAAAATCGGCCATCGTCTCGTTGACCGGGCGCACCGTGAACCCCATCTCGCGGAATGCTTGCGCGAGCTCCGCGAAGAAGAGCGCGTACTCTCCGAAGAACATCGGGTGGACCGCGGCGGTTAGCTCCCTGGTCTCCTTGGAGACCGTGTAGCTCGCGGATTGCTCCGGGAGGAGCGCACCGGACTTACGGGCTCCCCGGCTCGCACCCGACGAATGTCCCAGCAGCCCTGGAGGAATCAGGCCGTTCGCGGGAACGGCGAGCCTGCCGAGCGTCCTGCGCACGATTCCGGCGGCATCGACGGCCTGGGCCAGACCTCGGCGCGTCGGCAGGTCTGTCAAGACCCCCCGGTGAACGTTGAAAGCGATCATATGGGTCGAGAGTCGGGGAGATTCCCGGTATCTCGGACCGTGGCGGGGGTCGCGCCGGAACGCGTCGACGTCAGCCGGGAGAAGGTCCGACGCGATGGCGAGACGCCCTTCGAGGAACTCGCTTCGGATTTCCTCGGGGGACATTCCGAATCGGAAGACGATGCCGTCGCTTCGGGGATACCCCTCGCGCCAGTAGTGGGGATTTCGCTCGAGCTGGAGCCTCCGGCCGGGATCGAAGGCCGCGACGCGGAACGGGCCGGTCCCCACGCACTGGTCGCGCCAGGTCCCGCTGATCTGGGTCGTTCCTTCCGGAACGATCGCCGCCGCGGGCTCCGACATGAGCGCGGGAAAGAAGGGGACGGGCTTCTCCAGGTCGATGAAGAACTCGGTCGGCGAGACGATATGGAAGCCCTCGAGATCGCTCGCCTCGCGATCGAGCAGCCGTTTCGCCCCACGGATGGGCGATAGCGGCCACCGCGCGTCGCTCTCCTCGTTTAAGAGGAGCCGCTCGAAGGAGTAGCGCACGTCCCGTGCCGTCAGTGGGCGCCCGTTGTGAAAGTGGATCCCCGGCCGCAGGCGAAATCGGTAACGCAGGCCTTCCT
Source organism: Thermoanaerobaculia bacterium (assembly GCA_036395335.1). GTDB lineage: Bacteria > Acidobacteriota > Thermoanaerobaculia > UBA5066 > Gp7-AA6 > Gp7-AA6. The sequence goes on along the minus strand of DASWDK010000162.1, from coordinate 5,392 downwards.
TCTCCGCGGTGATGTCCGAGACGAGCCACGGAATCACGACCGCGCCCTCGGTCTGCCGCGTCAGCGTCTCGAAGACATTGGGAAGGGTCTCGCCCTTCTCAACAGTGCTGTCCACAGAGGGGTCGAGGGATCGGATGGCCCCCGCGATCGGAACGTGAATGATTCCTCCGGCCGCAGGGCGGTCGGCAGTCGGTCCCGCCGCCGCCTGCGTTTTCCCGAGATCGGAATAGTTGACCCAGGGAGCGCTGCCGAGGAGTTGGAGCCCGCGAACGGCCGGGCTCGCGATGCGGTAGTCCACGTCGTGGAATAGCGGCACAAGAACTCCGGAGTCGAGCAGCAGGTCTTCGAATCTCCGATAGAGGCCTTCGCGCGCTTCCGGATCACTTTCGTGGCGGGCTTCTTCCAGGATCCGGTCGGTCTCGGTGGATGAGAAGTATTCGCGCAGGAGTCCCTTGCCCGAATGAAACAGGCTGAACGAGAAGTCGTCGGGATCGTCGTAGTCGGCGATCCACCGACCGACGAGGAGGTCGATCCCCGCGTTGTCGTTCCACGAGGGAAGGTACTCGGGCATCGTCAGCGTCGCGACGGAGACTTCCACTCCGAGGTCGACCCAGCTTCCGAAGAGAGCGGAAGTCAGCGCGCCGTACTGGTCCTGAAGGATCGGGTGGACGGAGGCCCGCAGGCGAAGAGGAAGCTCGAGCCCGGCGGATCGGATCATCTCCGTGGCCTTTTCGTGCGAGAGATGTGGCTGCCGGCGCCCGGGATCGTGTCCGAGGATTCCCGGCGGGAGCAGCCCGGTCGCGGGAAGAGCGAAGCGTCCCAGAGCTCCCCAGACGAAATCGCGCGCCCGGACCGCGTTGGCGAGAGAGCGGCGGAGCGCGGGATTCGATCCTGCGGGGCTCGTGGCGTTGAAAAGAACGAAATAGGTGTTCTTCTTCGGGTTTTCGACGAGTCCCGTTCGGAATCGCGGATCCCGGAGGATCGCCTCTCGATCCTGCGGGAGCAGATCCCGGGCGAGATCGATTTTTCCCGATCGGAGTCCCTCCGCTATGGCCGAGGCGGAAAGGGAGGCTCGGAACTCGATTCGGTCCAGCCGCGGGGGATCCTTCCGGTAGCGCTCATTGCGCTCGAGGACAGCGCGATCGGGCGTGTGCGAGACCATCCGAAAAGGTCCGGTCCCCAGGACATTCGCCGGATTCCCATCTTCTACGGCGGCCTCGAAGGCGATCGAGGTCCGTCCGTCCGTCAGAAGCGCCGGGTAGATCGGGAGCGCTTCGGTCAAGCGGATCTCGATCTCCCCGTCGGAGGCGACTGTGATCCCGGCGACCTCCGGCGCCCTTCCTTCCAGATACTCCGCGATTCCGGAGATCGGAGCGAAAGCTGCCGGCGTCGCCTCCCGTGAGAGTCGGATGGAGCGCTCGAGGGACGCCTTGACGGCGGCTGCGGTCATCGGCGTCCCGTCGGAGAACGCGACTCCCGGACGGAGGCGCAACCGCACGGCCTTCCCCCCATCCTTCAGAGACCACTGCTCGCAGAGCGAAGGAACCGGGTTTCCTTGGGAATCCGTCGTCACGAGCGTCTCGAAGACGCTCGCCACGACCTCGCTCTCTTCGGTCGTCTGGTAAGTGCTCGGCTCGATGTCGGCGATCGGATTCGCCATCGCGACGACGAGCGTCCCCCCGCGCGGGATCGCCTCCTCCGGGACTTTCTCCGTCGTGGTCAGCCGGTCGATCTCGGCGACATAGGCGCCGGCCTTCGCGTATTCGCCGCGCATGTTGGCGACCGCCGCCGCAAGCGAGAGAAGCTTCGCCAGCGGCTCCGTCTTCTTAAGTGAACGAGCGATTTCGATCCCGCGCTCCGCCCACTGACGCGTCTCTTCGGTCCGGCGCCCCTGCCACGCCGTGTCCGCGGCGAAGAGGATGGCGGCGAGAGCCTTCTCCGACTGCTTTTCGCGTTCGAGCACCGCGACGGCCTCCTCGGCCTCGCGCAGCGCGGCCTCCGGGTTGCCGGCCATTCGCTGCGCCTCCGCCAGCACGAGCCTCGTCTCGCCTTGAAGCGACCGGTTTCCGGTCCACTCCTCGTCCTCGAGAAACTCGAGAGCTGTCTTGGCCGCTCGGATCGTGTCGTCCGGGCTGAAGGTCTCGAGAGACTTCTGCGCGAGCTTCAATCCGTATTCGACCGTCTTCTCGGGAACGTCCCCCTGGGAAAAGTGATGGACGAGCTCCGGGTAGATCCGGTCGAGCCGCCCGGTGTAGCGCTTCTCGATCAACTCCGCGTACTTTCGATGCAGCGATCGCCTCTTCCGTCGCGAAAGAGTCCCGTACAGCACGTCGCGTACGATTCCGCTCGAGAAAGCGACCCGATCGCCTCGCGATTCGCGCTCCTCCTCGAGAATCCCCTCGGCGAGCAACCGGTCGATCGAGTCGTCGAGGTTTCGGGCGCCTTCGGAGAGGGTCTCCAGGTCGCGGGACTCGAAGCTCCTCCCGAGCACCGAGGCCGTGGAGAGAAGCTCGCGAAGCTCTGCCGGAAGACGTTCGATCCGCTTTTCGACCGCCTGCTGGATCGTCGCCGGCAGCACGTCGGAAGAAATCCCCGCCCTCTTCGAGAAGCTCCAGGCCCCGGTATCGTCCTTCGCGATACCTCCCGAATCCATCAGGGAGTGGATCAGCTCCTTCGTGAAGAACGGGTTTCCTTCTGTGGCTTCGTGGAGTCTCTGGCAGACGTCTTCGGAGAGCTTGGTGGCGCCGACCACCGATTCCACGAGCGCGCGGTGCTCCGAGGGAGAAAAAGGGCCCAGCGTGATCGGCGCGAAGCGGGGATCGTCCGTGAAGGAGTCGAGCATGCGCACGAGCGAATGCCGCTTGTCGGTCTCGGTGTGTCGGTAGCTTCCGACGAAGAACGTGGGAGTCGGGCCGAGACGGCGCACGATGTACTGGAGCGCCTCGATCGAGACTTCCGCGGCATGCAGGTTTTCGAGGATCAGGACGAGCGGTTTTCCAGCGGCGATCCGCGCGAGAGTCCGCGCCAGCAGCTCGAAGATCTGGCCGCGATCCTCCGCCTTCTTCTCCCCCGCCGAGGCGACCTTCGAATCACCGCTGACCGCCGAGCGGAGCTCGCCGATCTCCGTCAGGAGAGGAAAGAGAGAGAGCAGCTCCGGCGCGAGGTCGGAGAAGTCGGGCCGCTCGGCCGCGGAGCTTCCGGAATCCTTCGACTGGAAGTAATCCTGGATGAGCTCGCAGAAACCTTGATAAGAGAAGGCGCGGTCCTGCTCGACGAATCGGCCATACAGGACTCGGATCCGGCGGATCGTGGCGAGCTTCTTCAGCTCTTCGAGGAGCCGCGTCTTCCCGATTCCCGGTTCGCCTGCCACGACGGCGAACTGACAGGATCCCGCGACCGCGGCGTTCAGGCGGTGTTGCAGCTCGCTGAATTCCTTTTCACGTCCGATGAAGGCCGAAGGGGAAGGCCTCGCAAAGGTCCGGCTTGCCGTCACGATGACCGACATCCCGAACTCGTCGCTCGCGAGGCTCGAACGGTGTCGCCGGAGGGCATCCGCCAGCTCCCCGGCCCTCTGTGGACGCCGGACGGGGTCCTTTTCGAGACACTGGAGCACGATCGCCTGAAGCTCCTCGCGGATCTCCGCCCCGAGTGAGCGCGGCGGCTGCGGGACCTCGTGGACGATTCGATAGAGGATGGCTTGCACTTCACCCGAGAACGGAGGCTCTCCGGTCAGACACTCGTAGAGCACGACACCGAGCGCGTAGATGTCCGAACGGCCATCGAAAGCATGGGATGTGACCTGCTCGGGACTCAAATAGCTCACGGTGCCGATCAGTGTGCCGGTCTTGGTCAGGCGGTTCTCGGACGAGGCGTGGGCAAGGCCGAAATCCATGACCCGGACGCGGAGGTTTCCTCCGGGCTCGCGCAGGACCATGATGTTTTCGGGCTTGATGTCGCGGTGAACGACGCCGCGCGAGTGGCTGTAGTCGAGCGCGTCGGCCACCTGGATCGCGATGTCGAGGACCTCTCCGAGCCGCAGCGATCCCTCCCAGAGGAGGCGGCGAAGGTTCGTGCCCTCGACGAACGGCATGACGAAGAAGAGCGACCCTTCGTGACGGCCGAGGTCGTGGATCGGGACGATTCCGGCGTGGTCCATCTGGGCCACGATCTGCGCCTCGCGCTGGAAACGCTCTTCGATCTCCGCCGTGAGCTCGGAAGAGCCGATGAGCTTGATCGCGACGTCCCGATTCAGGACTGGATCGCGCGCGCGGTAGACGACGCCCATGCCGCCGCGACCGAGCTCGGCCGCGACCTCGTAACGATTGGCGAGCCTCGTGCTCAACATCCTTGCACTTGCTTTCGACTCCTTGGGATTCCGGAAAGGGTGCAAAGACTATCAGTTTCGAGACGACGGCGAGCGGCACCTCCCGCGCATTTCACTGAAGGAGCGGGACTTTCGGGATGGCACCGCCGTTGCTCCTCTTTCCTTCGGAGCTCGAAAGGAGAGAGCTATGCGAAGAAATATTCTCGCCGCGATTCTTTTCGCGGTCGCTTTTACGGTGCTCGCTCCGCCACCGGCCGCCGCATCGGTGTCCTGGAGCGTCAGCGTCTCGTACTTTCACGAGTCGCTCGCTCCGTACGGTCGCTGGGTCGTTGCTGGGGGGTACGGCGAGGTCTGGGTTCCGTCGGGAATCGCGTCCGGATGGGATCCCTACTGGAACGGCGAATGGGTCTGGACCGACTACGGCTGGACCTGGGTTTCTTACGACCCCTGGGGAGACATCCCGTGCCACTACGGCACGTGGGTGTGGGTAAGTTCGTACGGGTGGGCCTGGGAGCCCGGGACCGTCTGGGCACCCGCGTGGGTGACGTGGGCCTGGACGGATGGCTACATCGGGTGGGCCCCGGTTCCGTCCACGTTCGCCATCTCGGCATACGGTTATTCCGGACCGGCGGTGGTCGTCGCCCCCACGCGCTACGTGTTCGTGCCGGCGACGCAGTTCGTGGGCACCAACGTCTCTACCGTGAGCGTGCCGCAAACCCAGAACGCCGGCATCCTGTCGCGTGCGCAGAAGGGTACCCGCTTCGCGGTGTCGGGCGGCATCGTGCGCGCGACGGCGGACCCGCCCCGAAGCTTCGTCGAGCGCGTCAGCGGGAAGCGGCTCGCTTCCGTCGGAGTCGGGAAACTGAAAGCTCGACCGACGACGCTCGCCGCCGCTCACGTCTCCGGCAGGCGGATCGGTGTGGTGGCTCCCGCGCGCGAGAGGTCCCTTGCGATCGCGCAGGCGAAAGGGAGCACGCGGCAGACCAAGGCCTCGCGAGCCACGCGAAAGAGAGAAGCGCGAGCCGCGGTCGCGCCGGCGAGATCGAGAACCAAATCGACCCGCGCCCG
>DASWDK010000161.1:0-9554 GCA_036395335.1 Thermoanaerobaculia bacterium | reverse complement strand
ACCACGTCCCCTTGCTCCTCTCGCCGTTTTCCTACTCGACGTACCGCGGCTCCTGATGCTCGGCGCCAACAGCTACGGCAAGTCAGGGATCCGGCTCGTGCGCGTGGCGCGCCGCGGCCCGACGCACGACCTTCAGGATCTGACGGTTGCCGTTCGCTTCGAGGGGGATTTCGAAGCGGCCCACGTCGCGGGGGACAACTCCGCCATCCTCCCGACCGACACGATGAAAAACACCGTTTACGCGATGGCGCGCGAACGGCCGCTCGAGGAGATCGAGGGGCTCGGACTTGCGCTCTCGGAGCACTTTCTGACGGAGAACCCAGCAGTCTCGTTCGTCGAGATCTCGATCGAGCAGCGGCTCTGGAGCCGCATCGATTCGACCGCGTTCGAAGGAGCACGCTCCGATCGGCGGACGGCCCGGATCTCGCGCCGTCCCGGCGGCGCAAACGTCGAGTCCGGCCTGACCGGCCTTCTCGTCCTGAAAAGCGCGGGTTCCGGATTCTCCGGCTTCCGACGCGACCGCTACACGACGCTCCCGGAGACCGAGGACCGCATCCTCGCGACTTCACTGACGGCGGCGTGGACGCACGCGTCGGCGCGGCCGCCCTTCGCCGTGTGGGAAACCGTGCGCGAGACGCTCCTCGAAACGTTCGCGAAGCGCGACAGCGCTTCCGTACAGCACACGCTGTACGCCATGGGGGAGGCGGCGCTCGGCCGGCACCCGGAGCTCGCGCAGATTCACCTGACGATGCCGAACAAGCACCACCTTCTCGTGGACCTGTCCCGCTTCGGGATCGTCAACGAAAATGAGATCTTCGTCGCGACCGAAGAGCCCTACGGGCAGATCGAGGCGACGGTCACGCGAGACCGCACCGAGTCATAAATCGAATAGGAGGAGATGGAGCTATGGTCAATTTCAAGATTTCTCTCACGAAGAGCGCCCAAGGAGACATTCTGGTGAACGGGAACTATGTGAGCGGTAACGAGCCGGTGTACGTCGAACGCGTCAACGTCGTTGAGCTGGACAGCACGGGGAACGCGATCGGTGCGACGACCTACCGATTGAACATGAGCATCGACCCGACTCCCGGGAATTACCTCCTGGTCTCGCAGACGCCGACCGGGACCAACGTCAAGGGAGCGCGCGCGACCGCCTACTACATCGGGATCGATAAGACCGCTCAGTCTCCGACGCTCAACCTGTGACGGGAAGCCCGCGGCGCGAGGGTTATCGCGCCTCGGAGCGCCGACTCTTCAAAATCTGGACGAACGAGCGGCCGCGCAGCTCGTCCAAGGTGAGGCCGCTCTTTTCGACGGCCTCCTCTTCGGTGACCGCGCCGCAACTCCAGGCTCGCAGGAAGTGGTTCAAGAGGCCCTGGCCGGTCGCGGCGTCGTCGAAGACTTCGCCGACGAGAGTCGCCTGACCCGCCTTCTCGACGAAGTTCTTCAATCGCGTGGAGGCGGAGTCGAGCCCCTCCAGGAAGAAAGCGTAGAGCGCGGCATACCGCGTCGGGAGCTGCGACGGGTGAAGGTCCCACCCCTGGTAGAAGCCGTGCGCGAGCGAATGGCGCACGTGGCCGTAGTGGAGCTTCCAGGCGGCGTGCACCGCGGCGCGGTTCTCGTCGATCTGCCGGGCGTCGAGCACGGGCCCTCCCGGCGCGGAGCGGTGCGGCGGCACCGGCAGGATGTTCGTCGCGCCGTCGGAGATCCAGACGCCGGTTCCCGCCAGCGCGACCTGCATCACGGCTTTCGCAAAATCGCACGCAGGGTGCGTCATCGTCTGGTACGCGGCGGTGACGTTCAACGAGGCGGTGTAGTCGTAAGTGCCGAAGTGTGCCGCGACGCAGCGTCCGCGCGCCGCGCCCACGATGCGCGGGAGGGAGGCGCTTCCGGTCTCGTCGAGCACCGCCTGTGGCGTCTCGATCATGATCTCGAACGGGAGCGCCCGCTCGGTCAGACCGAGATGCCGCTCGAGCAGCTCGAGAACCTGCGCGAGAGCCGCCGCCTGGTCCGGAATGGTCACTTTCGGAAGCGTCACGACGAAGTTACCGGGAAGGCTCCCCGCGGTCTCCCGCACGAGCGCCGTCAGAAAGAGGTCGAGCGTGCGGATCGCGCGCCGCTTCAGCTCTTCGGTGAAAGGCTTGATCCGGATGCCGATGTAGGGCGGCAGCGTTCCCGCGGCGAGCCCTTTCGCCACTTCGACCGCCGTCGATTCGGCATGGCCGTCCTCCTCGGCATCCGGGCGGTTCCCGTAGCCGTCCTCGAAGTCGATGCGGAAGTCCTCGACCGGCTCACGCTCCAGCTTCGAGACGACGCGCTCGAAGATCCTGCCGGCGAGCTCGTCGGGGAGTCCGAGCACTTGGGCGAGGTCGCGCGGCTCCGGAGCGTACGTCTCGAGCGCCCGCCGCGCGAGCGCCCCCAGCTTCGAGGCACTGTCGGACTGGAAGACCTGTGCGCCGCCGTAGACGGTATGGACGGGCTGCCGGCGCGGGGAGTCTCCCGAATAGCGCTTCGCGAACGTCCGGTTCGCCTCCCCGATCTGCGCGAGGACCATCTGGACGTCTTCGGGGGAGAGTGTCTGTTTCATCGAGCCGTGTCGCTCCAGAAGCGCTCGAGCAGATTTCCCGAGACCCGACGGCGGTATTCCGCGGTCGACCGCAGGTCGTCGATCGGCTGAATTTCCCCCTCCAGGGTCCGACGCGCCTCGGCGATCGAAACCCCCGAGGAGAGAGCCGCCTCTGTCTTCGGAAGCCGCACGACCGTGGGCGCGACGCTTCCGAGCGCGATGCGGGGAGAGTCCGATCGGATGGCCGCCATGACGACTTTCGAGATCGCCTGCGCCGCGCGCGTTCCGACCTTGCGGAACCATTGCCGCCCTTCCAGGCGGGGGATCTCGACGGCAGTGACGATCTCGTCGGGCCGGAGGACGCTCTTCCGGTATCCGGTGTAGAAGGAATGGAACGGCACCCGCCGCGACTCCGTGGCGCTCGCGAGGACGAGCGTCGCCTCCGCCACCGCGAGTACCGGCAAGGTGTCGCCGGCCGGAGATCCGTTGGCGACGTTGCCGCCGAGGGTCCCGCGGTTCTGGATCTGGACGCCTCCGATCTCGCGCGCGGCCGCGGCGAGGATTGGGAGTCTCTTGCGGACGAGCGCGGACCGGATCATCTCCGTGTACGTGGCGAGCGCGCCGATCGAGAGGACCCCGTCGGTGATCCGGATCGCTCGCAGCTCGTCGAGAGGCCACAGGTCGATGAATCTCTTCGCCGCAAGCGTCCCAAAATTGAGCCCGACGTAGACGTCCGTGCAGCCGGCGAGTGGAACGAGCGGCCCCTCGTCGCGGAGCATCCGAAGCGCGTCCCGAATGGTGCGGGGCTGCAGGAGCTCGAGGCGCGAAACGGCGGTTCTCACGAGGTCTCCCGTTGCGCCCACGGTCGCAGTCGGGGGAGCCATCGTGGAACGGCGGCTCGGTATTCCTCGTACTCGGCGCCGAAGGCGCGCTCGAGATGAGGCTCTTCGTACGCGAGAACGAAAAGATGCGTCGCGGCTCGGAAAACGGGCATCAAATTCTCCGGCGTGCGGAGCGTGCGGAGGCCGCCCTGTTTACGGCGCGATAGATCGCGGTGTATCCCGTGCAGCGGCAGATGTTCCCGGCGAGGCCGAGCCGGATCTCCTCGAACGAGGCGCCGCGCGGAAGCGCCGCCGCGGCGAGGATCATCCCGGGAGTGCAGATGCCGCACTGCGCGCCGCCTTCGGCGATGAAGGCGTCTTGCAGGGGGTGCCGGCCGTCCAGCCCCTCGATCGTCGTGACGACGGACCCCCGCACTTGCGCGAAGGGAATCAAGCAGGAGTTGACCGGCATCCCGTCGACGAGGACGGTGCACGCACCGCACTCCCCCTCGCCGCAACCCTCCTTCGTGCCGGTCAGCCCGCACTCCTCGCGCAGAACGTCCAAGAGCCGCTTCATCGGCGGCCCCTGCACCCGTCGCTTCCTGCCGTTCAACGTGAACCGCATGTCGCCGGCTATGTTTTCCTCGGGATCGCGGGTGCTTCGAGAATCCGCTCCGGGGTCGCCGGAATCGCCCGCACGTCCAACCCGAGGCTCCGGATCGCGTTGACGATCGCCGGTGCCGGCCCGTCGATCGGCATCTCCCCAACCCCCTTCGCGCCGAAGGGGCCGTGCTCGTACGGGTTCTCGAGGATCGTGACGTCGATCTCCGGCGTGTCGAGAGTCGTCGGCACGAGGTAGTTCGTGAGCTGGGCGTTCGCCATCCGGCCGTCGCGCATCGCGACGTCTTCCAAGAGCGCATAACCCACGGCCTGCGCCGTGCCCCCCTCGATCTGGCCGGCCGCGAGAATGGGATGGATCGCCCTGCCGATCTCCTGCACGGCGGTGATGCGTGTCGGGCGGATCTCGTAGGTGTCGGGGTCGCGCTCGATTTCGACGACGTCACAGCCCCAGCCGAACGCCCCGTATGCGTCGCCGCGGTAGTTGTCGTCGTCCCAGTAGAGACCGTCGGGGCCGGCGTACTCCTTCGTGACGATCAGAGGGCCATGCGCGGCGAGGTACTCGCGCGGAGATCTGCCGCCGAGCTCGCGTCGGATCTCCCGCGCGCACCTCTCGAGGATTTTGCCGACAACCATGCAGGTTCGCGACGCAACCGTGGGTCCGCTGTCCGGGACGCGCGCGGTGTCCACCGCCTCGACCTCGACCTTCTCGTACGGGATGCCGAGCGTATCCGCGACGATCTGCGCGTGCATCGTTCGCGTGCCCTGGCCAATCTCGGTCGAGGCGACGAGGATGCGCGCTCCGGACTCGGTCAACTCGAGCGACGCCTTCGAGGCGAGCTTCACCTCGCCACCCCCGGTGAAACCCGATCCGTGGAAGAAGAGGGCGAGCCCGATTCCGCGATTCGTGCCGCGGTACGCGCGGCGCTTCGCTCGGAAATCGCTCCGCGAGACCGCTTCACGCAGGACCCGGAGCGCACTCGTGTCCGTTCCGAGCTTCTGCCCCGTCGACGTCGTATCGCCCGGGCGGAACGCGTTCCTCTCGCGCAGTCGGGCCGGATCCAGGCCGAGAGACTCCGCGATCCGCTCCATGTGCACTTCCGCCGCGAACTGCGTCTGCGGGGCGCCGAAGCCGCGAAAGGCGCCGTTTGGTGGCGTGTTGGTCGCGACGACACGACCGTGGATCCGCACGTTATCGCACCGGTATGGTCCGGTCGCGTGGATCACGCCGCGGGAGAGAACGACCGGCGAGAGCGTCATGTACGCGCCGCCGTCGAGCAGGACGTCGATCTCGATCGCGGTCAGCCGGCCGTCCCGCGTCACTCCCGTCGAGTGGCGGATGACGCCGGGGTGCCGCTTCGTCGTCGCGATCATGTCTTCGACGCGGTCGTAGACGAGCTTGACGGGCCGTCGCGACTTCCACGCGAGAATCGCGGCGTGCCCCGCGATCATCGACGGATATTCCTCCTTGCCTCCAAAACCGCCGCCGGTTTCCGTCTGGACGACGCGCACCTTCTCTTCGGGCAGCCCGAGCAGCACCCTCAACGCGCGATGGACGTAGTAGGGGCACTGGAGCGAACCGTAGACCGTGATTCCACCGTCCTCCGGGACCGCAATCACTCCGTTCGGCTCGATGTAGAGCTGCTCCTGGTGGCTGACCCGATATTCGCCTTCGACGACGGCGTCCGCCTCCGCGAACCCGCGCGCGAGATCTCCCTTCTCGATCACGATCTCCTTGAAGCAGTGATCGGATTTCCCCGGGTCGTAGATCGGCGCGGTCTCCCGGTAATCGATCGCGATCCGCGCTTCCGCTTCGATCAGCCGCTCCCGGTCCTCGTGCGCCAGGAGCAGGATCGGCTCCGCGAAGTGCCGGATGTGGCGCTCGGCGAGACAAGGCTGATCGAGATCGATCAGGGCGACGACATTCCGACCCGGAACGTCGCGGCAGTCGGCGATCGTGAAGCCCTTGCGGTCGAAGCCGAGGTGAATCGCCTCGATCTCGCCGGCGGCAATCGTCGAGCGGATCGTTCTCCCGTGAAGCATCCCGGGAAAGACCAGATCGTCTACGTACTTTGCGGCGCCGGTGACCTTCTCGAATCCCTCCTTACGGGGAACGTTCCGTCCGACGGCGGGCATCAAACGAGAGGTTCGTTCTTCCGGAAGGAGCGAGGGCTCTTCAGACCTTCGTCGCTTTGGCGAACGCGAGCTGGACGACCTCTTCGGTCGGGATATCCGAAACCAGTACGCATGCCGTGGCGCCCTCCTGCCAGAAGACCTGCGTCGAGCCGCCGCGACGATAGACGAAGAAGGTGATGCCGGCGTACGACCTCTGAAGTCCGTTCTTCGGAAGCCGGCGCACGTCTCCTTCGTACATCTCGCACGCAAGGATCTTATTCTCCGGCCCCACATAGACGAACAGAGCCCGCTTACGGCCGTCCGGGTTCAGGACGCGCCCTCCCACTAGTCGATATCGCATCATTCTCAGGTCGAACACCCGCGTCGGGAACGTGACGCCTCGCGCCGCGAAAAATCGGTCGAGCTCCTCCGGTTCGTCGGTTGATATCTGCAACGGAAGCCGCCCGGTCTTGTAATTCTCGTAGTCCAGCGCGACGCGCGAGGGGAGGTTGCGTCGTCCCGGCACGAACACCGCCAGCAGGACGAGCGCCGCGACCGCGGCAGCGACAGCGGCATACCCCAAGAACCGAGACCTCTGGCGCGCGGGCCTCACTCCGGGCGCGGAGAGCGCCTCCCGCTCTTCGTGGTCCAGCGCCGCCGCGACTCCGGAAGTGACACGTGCGGGCACCTCGTTCGCGTCGAGGCTCGCCCGAACCGCCTGCTTGACGCGCGAGAGCGCATCCCGCTCGCCACGGCATTCCGTGCAGTCTCGGAGATGCCGCTCCGCGCGCTCGCGGTCTGCCCGACCGAGGCGGCCGTCGAGAAGGTCTTGAAGCTCCTCGCCGAGATGTCCGGACTCTATGGTCATTCTTCAGTCGCTCCGATATAGCCCGCACGCCGCGCGTATTCCTGCAGAGACACGAAGAGCGCCTTGCGCGCCCGTGAGAGGCGCGACCGCACGGTTCCGATGGGACAGCCGAGCGCCGCCGCGGCCTCCTCGTAAGTGAGTTCTTCGACGTCGACCAGCAACACGACCGACCGGGACTCTTCCGGCAAGCGTTCGAGGGCCGCCACGACTTCTCGATCGCTCCAGCGGACCGGGTTGTCGGACGACGATGCGAGCTCGTGGAACCTCTCCTCGAGGTCCTGGATCGCGATCGAGGGAGGCTCGCGCCGCTCCTTTCGGTACTGGTTTACGAAGATCGAGTACAGGATAGTCAACAGCCACGCCTTGCAGTTGGTTCCAGGCCGGAAGTTGTCGAAGGTGCGGTAAGCGCGCAGGTAAGTCTCCTGAGTCAGGTCGCCCGCCCGCTCGGTGTCGCGCGTCAGCCGCCGCGCGGTGCGATGGACTACGAGAAGAAGCGGGAGCGCGATCTCCTCGAAGCTCCGTCTCTTCTCTTCGAGTTCTCGCGTCGGCATCGAGCTCCTGGCGTGCCCGGTCGGGGCGCGCGTCAGTCTAGTTGACGGCGGCTCAGAGAACGATTGTAGGAAGGGTTTCGAGAGGATCTTCGGGTTGCGGAACCTTTCGGGGTACTCCCGTTGTTTATCTCGAGTGAGAGGCGTCGCGCGGCCCCTCCGAAGGAGGGTGACGATGAAATCGATTCGACGGACAGGGATCGTGTGTCTCCTGGTCGCCGCCGGGCTCGTCGCAGGCGCTCCCGCCTCGGTCCAGGAGTACGAGTTTCGAATCGTCGCGAGCGGCCTTTCGCGTCCGGTGGGGATCGCGGTGGACGGAGAAGACCGGCTCGTCTTCACTCAGGTGCCGACGCCTGGCGTGCCCGCAGGGTTGAACGGGGTCTTCCGACTCGATCTCGAGTCGAACGAAGTGACGACTCTTCACCTCGGAGAGCCGGAGCCGACGAACGTCGCCCTGGACGCGAACGACGTCTACTGGACGTGCAAATCCGCGGGCGTGATTCTGAAACAGGATCCGAACGGGAACACGGCTCTCTTTCTGGGAAACCTCGAGAAGCCGACCGGCCTCGGCCTCGATCGCGACGGGCTCGTTTATTTCACCGAAGTTCCCGCTCCGGGCGTCGCCGGCGCCGGAAACCGTGTCTCGGTTTCGGACGGCTCGACCACGACGATCCTCCACATGGGCGAGCCTGAGCCCACGGACGTCGTCGTGAGCAAGAAGGGGGAGATCTATTGGACCTGCAAGTCCGCGGGCGTGATTCTCGAGCAGGTCGGCGGCGAGACGACGATGTTGCTCACCGGGCTCGATCACCCCTCGGGCATCGCGCTCGACAAGAACGACGACACGCTTTTCTTCACCGAGGTTCCGACGCCTGGAATCCCCGGGGGCGCGGGCGGGCGTAACCGCGTCTGGAAGGTGGACCTGAAGACGCTCGCGCGAACTCTCGTTCACCAGGGGGATCCGGAACCCACCGACGTCGCGGTGGCCCACGACGGCAACGTGTACTGGACCTGCACGAGCGCGGGTGTGATCGTTGAGGCGAAGCCGACGCGGAAGAAGTGATCCGGGAGATCGCTTGAAGGAACTTTGGAACGGACATTGGCAGGTCGCGGACCCCGCTCGCGCGGTCCCGCCCAACTGACCAACCGCTATTTTGGATGAATAGGAGAGGAACAGGAGGAATCATGTCCAAATTACTCTGGCCCAAACGCCTGACCGCAGCCGCCGCCGTTGCCGCCGCGCTTCTCTTGGGAGTGAACGTTCTGCTCCAGGCCCAGGAAAAGATGGAACGCATGATGATGAGGACGGCGGAATCCAAGAAGCTGGAACGGCACGTCAAAGCCGTGAAGGCCAAAGCAGGGACGGAAGGCTACGCCTGCTGCATCCGACCTTCGTGCGAGTGGTGCGCGGTGCACATGGGCCACTGCACTTGCCATCACGGAGTCGAGACCGGCATGGGGCCGTGTCGTGAGTGTCACGGCGGCTGGGAAGCCGGTCAGGGCCACGTGACCGGCAAGACCAAAGAAGATGTGCGTAACCAGCCCGTCATGAAAATGTAGCCTGTAACGGGCGGCGACGCCGTTTCGAGCGATGGCGAGTAAGAGCGCAATCGTCCTTGTGGCGCTGGGAGGTTTCCTTGTTGTCGGGGCGCAAGCTCGCCGAAGGGCGGAATCGCAGACCGCCGGCTCCGGAACCGCTTCGGGCAATACCGGGAGCGACACCGCCCGTCACCGCTGGAGCTTCGGCGGCCCCTTACCCGGTGCGATCCCATACGACGATGCGCTCGTGCGCAAGCTCGAAGCCGCCTGGGCTGCCCGGCCTGCCGGCGAGCGGCCGCGGACCCGGCACTTGAACCCGGATGGCTCTCCCGAATACACCAACCGCCTCTACCTCGAGACGAGCCCCTATCTGCGTCAGCACGCACACAATCCCGTGAACTGGTATTCCTGGGGCGACGAGGCCTTCGACACAGCCCGGAAGCTTCATCGCCCCGTGTTGCTCTCCGTGGGTTATTCCA
>DASWDK010000160.1:0-8890 GCA_036395335.1 Thermoanaerobaculia bacterium | reverse complement strand
GCGACCTTCGCGACTCGAACACCGTCTTCGCGGGGCTCCTGGCGGAGTACCCGTTCGACGCGAGCGTCTCGGCGCGCGGCGGCACGGAGCGGGCCTCTGGCGAGCTCGTCTCGGGCAACTACTTCGAGATGCTCGGAGTGCCGCCGGCGCTCGGAAGGATCCTGACCGCGAGAGACGACCTCGCGCCCAGCGCTCACCCGCAGACGGTCCTTTCGCACGGGTACTGGACGCGCCGTTTCGACAACGACGCCTCGGTCCTGAACAAGACGATCCTCGTCAACGGCCAGCCGTTGACCGTTGTCGGCGTCGCGCGGGCGGGCTTCTTCGGGATTCAGCCGGGCCGGCAGGCCGATCTCTTCGTGCCCATGATGATGAAGGCGCAGATGAGGCCGTTCTGGAACGGGCTCGACGATCCGAAGGACTACTGGCTGCAGATGGTGGGACGCTTGAAGCCCGGCCTCTCCCCGGCGCGGGCGGAGACGGCGCTCCAGGGCACGTACCGGCCTCTCCTCCAGGCGCAGCTCCCCCTGATGACCGGCTGGGACGACACCAGGCGCCGGCAATTCGTGAACAAGAAGCTGCTCCTCCTCGCCGGAGGGCACGGCCGCGCCGTGTTGCGGGCGGGATTTGGAAAACCGCTCGTCTCGCTCATGGGGATGGTCCTCGTCGCGCTGCTGATCGCGTGCTCGAACCTGGCGGGGCTGCTCGCAGCGCGCGGGGCGGCCCGCCAGCGCGAGTACGGAATCCGCCTGGCGATGGGCGCCAGCCGCATGCAGCTTCTGCGGCAGTCGATCGTGGAGTGTCTGCTCTTCGCCTTCGCGGGCGGCGCGCTGGGACTCCTGGTCGCAGCCTGGACACTGCACACGCTCCTCGCCGCGTTTCCTCCCGACGCGGATCTGCGCCAGCTCGCCGCGCAGATCGATCTCCGGGTCCTCGGGTTCGCAGCCCTGGTCTCGCTCACGGCGGGGGTCTTCTTCGGGATTTCGCCGGCGCTGCGGGCGGCGCGGCTGGATCCCGCCCGGACGCTGCGCGGCCAGGGGCGGGGGACCGTGTCGGCCGCCCGCGACGTCCTGCGCTTCCGGCGGTTGCTCGTCACAGCGCAGGTGGCGCTGACGCTGGTGCTTCTGGTGGGAGCGGGCCTCTTCGTCAGCAGCCTGCAGAATCTCGGCAACGTCGAGCTCGGCCTGAAGCCCGACCGCGTCCTCGGCTTCTCGGTCGCGCCGACCCTGAATGCCTACACCGCTCCCCGCACGATGCAGTTCGCGCGCCGGTTGACCGAGGCGGTGGCGGCCTTGCCCGGCGTGAGATCGGTCAGTGCGGCGGAGCTTCCGACGCTCACCGACGACTCCAGCGGCACCAACGTCACGGTCGAGGGAGTCGATCCGGCCAACGCCGACATCCGGGTTCTGTACAACCGCATCGGACCGGAATACTTCGCGACACTCGGCATCCCGCTCGTCGCGGGCCGCGAGTTCGCCTGGACCGACGCCGCCGAGGCTCCGAAGGTCGCCGTGATCAACGAGGCGATGGCGCGGCGATTTCTGTCCGGGAGGAATCCTCTCGGCTCGAGACTGGCCTTCGGCGCCGGGCGCGGAGCCCGCCCGGACATCGCCATCGTGGGGATCGTGGGCAACAGCAAGTCCGCCCGGGTCTCCGAGAATGAAGGCCCGTTCATCTACCTACCGTACCTCCAGCACGAAAAGCTCGGAGAGCTTACGTTCTACGTGTGTGCCGCCAACGACCCGACGCTGCTCGCCTCCGCGATCCGGGAGCAGGTCCGCGGCCTCGACGCCCAGCTCCCGATTTACAACGTCAAGAGCCTGCGCGCGCAGATGAACGAGTCGCTCGTCACGCAGCGGCTGATCACGCTCCTCTCCGCCGCCTTCGGCGCTCTCGCCGCGCTGCTCGCCGCCCTCGGCATTTACGGCGTCCTCGCGTTCTCGGTCGCACAGAGGCGCCAGGAGATCGGCGTGCGCATCGCGCTCGGCGCGCAACCCTCCGCCGTCCGCGGCCTGATCTTCTCCGAGGTGGCCCGGTTCCTTCTCGTCGGCGTGGCGATCGGCCTGCCGGCGGCGTACGCGCTCGCCCGCGCCGTCGAGTCGATCCTCTACGGCGTCCACGCCTCCGACCTCCGTGTCTTCACATTCGGCGCGGCTCTGATGGCTGCCGTCTCGCTCGCGGCCGCCTGGCCGTCCGCCCGGCGCGCCGCGCGCACCGACCCGATGGACGCGCTCCGAAGCGAATGAGCCCGAAGAGGTAAACCGATGAACGCATTTTTCCAGGACGTTCGGTATGCGGCCCGCTCGCTCCGCAAGAATCCGGGATTCGCCGCGATCGCGGTCGTCACGCTCGCGCTCGGGATCGGCGTGAACACGGCCGTTTTCTCCCTGACGAGAGGAATCCTCCTGCGCCCCCTGCCGTACCGTGAAGCGGACCGCCTTCTGTTCGCCGGTCTCTCCCTTCCCGACTTCCGCGACGTCCGGGATTCCAACCGTTCCTTCGACGGGATGGCGGTGCTCGCCTCCAACCGGTACAACCTCGTTCGCGGCGACGAGTCGGAGCAGGTGCTCGGAGGAGTCGCTTCCGCCGAGTTCTTCCCGCTGCTCGGGTCTCCGCGGCTGGGGCGCGCGTTCGGACCGGCGGAGGAGCACGAGCGCGTCGTCGTCCTCTCCGACCGCTTCTGGAAGTCCCGCTTCGGAGCCGATCCGTCCGTTCTCGGGCGCGCGATGGACATCGGCGGAGCGCCGTACACGATCCTGGGAGTCGCCGGGCCCGAGTTCGAGTTCCCGACCTCCGAGTTCGCCCTCTGGGTCCCGCTGGCCGCGGCCCTCGACGCCACACCCCAGCAGTTGAACAACCGCTCTCTCCGGATCTTCCGCGCCATCGCGCGCGTCAAGCCCGGGGTCAGCCTCGAGGCGGCGAACGCGGAGGTTCTCGCGATCTCCCGGCGGCTCCAGAAGGAGTACCCGGATACCAACGCGGGCGTGGTCATCGAATTCGAGCCCCTGCGGGAGCGGCTCCTGGGCGGGATCCGGCCGGCGCTCGTCGTTCTGCTTGCGGCCGTCTCGCTCATCCTGCTCATCGCGTGCGCCAACGTCGCCAATCTCACGCTCGCCCGCGCGTCCACGCGGGAGCGCGAGATCGCGATCCGGTCGGCCCTGGGCGCCGGACGCTCACGCATCGTTCGCCAGGTCTTGACCGAAAGTGTCTTTCTCTCGGCGGTCGGCGGGGCGCTCGGCCTGGTGGCCGCGATCTGGTGCGTTTCCGTCCTGCCCCGGCTGGCCCCGGGAGACGTTCCGCGGTTGAGCAGCGTCCGGGTGGACGCCGCCGTGCTCCTCTTCACCTTCGCGGTCGCCGTCGCGACGGGAATCCTGTTCGGCCTGGCGCCCGCGTTGAACGCCTCCCGGTCGTCGCTCGCCGAGCGATTGAAGGAATCGGGCCGCGGCTCGACAGGCGGCGCGAAGGCGCGGCGGTTCCGGCACGGCCTCGTCGCCGCGGAGGTCGCGTTTTCCGTCGTGGTCATGATGGGCGCCGGCCTGCTGGTCCGGAGTCTCCAGAAACTCCTGCACGTCCCCACGGGATTCGAGGCATCCCACCTGCTGACGTTCAACCTCAATCTCTCCGACGAAAAATCGCCCGAACGCCGGGCCGCGCTCGCTCGCGCCGTTCTCGACCGGCTCTCGCTCCTGCCGGGCGTGACGTCGGCGGGGGCCGGCACCGGGCTTCCTCCGGAGACTCCGCAGCGGGCGACGGGGTTCGCGGTGGCCGGGCGTCCGATCGACAACCCGGACGAGGCGCGCGCCTACTTCCTGGCGGTCAGCCCCGGCTACTTCCGGGCGCTCGGGACGCCTCTCTTGGAAGGGCGCGTGTTCAACGACGCCGATCGAAACGGCGGGCCGCCCGTTGTCATCGTGAGCCGCGGGCTCGCGCGGCGGATCTTCCCTTCGGGAGGCGGGGTCGGGCGCAGTCTGAAGCTCGTCAATCCCGAATGGCCGGGCGACTGGCGAACGATCGTCGGAGTCGTGGACGACGTGCGCTACTCCGGAATGGACGATCCGAGCCGCGCCGCGATTTACACGCCGTTCGAGCAGACGCCGTTTCTGTGGAGCTACGTCCTCCTCCGCACGTCGGTGCCTCCGGAGACGCTCACCGCCTCCGTCCGATCGACGGTTCACGCCGTCGCTCCGGGCCTCGTCGCGGCCAGGATCCGGCCGATGGAGCGGGTCGTGTCGTCCAGGGTGGCCCAGCCGCGTTTTCAAGCCTTGCTCCTCTCCGGCTTCGCCCTGCTCGCGCTGCTCCTCTCGTCTATCGGAATCGCCGGCGTGATCTCGCAGGAGGTCGCGCACCGGACCTCGGAGATCGGGATCCGGGTGGCCCTGGGCGCGAGGTCCTCCGACGTTCTGCGGATGATTGCCGGCCAGGGATTCCGTCTGGTTCTCCTCGGCCTGGCCGCCGGAATCCTCGCCGCGCTCGGCGCGACCCGGGTGCTCGCGCGCCTTCTCTTCGAGGTTGGCACGACAGATCCGCTGACCTTCCTCGGGATCGGCACCGTGCTCGCGGCCGTGGGACTCCTCGCGAGCGTCCTGCCCGCTCGCAAGGCGTTGAAGGTGGACCCGGTGGACGCCCTCCGAAACGAATGAGGTGAAGCGATAAGTTCTCTCGTCCAGGATCTTCGCTACGCCGTCCGGACGTTCAAGAAGAGCCCCGGCTTCGCCGCCGTCGCCGTCGCCACTCTCGCGCTCGGGATCGGGGCGAGCTGCGCGATCTACACGGTCGTCCATTCCGTGCTGTTGAAATCGCTCCCCTTCCGCGACTCCGGACGCCTCGTCCGGATCACGTCGGATCTGACCGGACAGGGACTCTCCGACGCGGGCGTGTCGTATCCGGAGCTCTTCGACTACCGCGAGCGCTCCAGGCTCTTCACCGACATCTCGGGCGTCTTCCCGATCAACGCGAACCTGACCGACGGCAACCGGCCGGAGCGGGTCGAGGCGCTGCTCGTGGACGTCAACTACTTCTCGATGCTCGGCGTCGAGGCGAGCGTCGGCCGTCTCTTTCACCCGGAGGACTACCGCCCGGGAATCGCGGAGGTCGGCGTCATCAGCGACGGGCTCTGGAAGCGGCGTTACGGCGCGGACCGCAACGTGATCGGAAAGACATTCCGGTTGGACAACGACACCTACACGATCCTGGGCGTCCTGCCACCCGGGTTCCGCCATCCGGGACACGGGCTGCAGACCGACGTGGACGTCTGGTCCCCCGCGGGATGGACCGCCTCGCCGTTCTCCGACAAACCGAACCGCAGCGCCTACTTTCTGCAGGGCGCGATCGCGCGGCTGGTGCCCGGGGTCTCGGTCGAAGAGGCACGCGCCCGTCTCGCGGCTTTCGGCGCGGCGCTCACGGCCGAGTATCCGAACGACTATCCGAAGACCGCCGGCTGGACGCCGCGTCTCTCCTCTCTCCAGGAAGACCTCGTCGGGAAATCGCGCCCGGCCCTTCTCGTGCTTCTCGGCGCCGTGGCGTTCGTGCTGCTCATCGCGTGCGCGAATGTCGCCAACCTGCTGCTCGCCCGCGCCTCCGGGCGCCGGCGAGAGATCGCCGTGCGGCGGGCCCTCGGCGCGAGCCGGGCGCGCCTCGTCGCGCAGCTCCTGACCGAATCCGTGGTCCTCTCGCTCGTGGGCGGTGGGCTCGGTCTCGCGCTCGGCGTCTGGGGAGTGGACCTTCTTCTCAGGATCGCTCCCGCGGCGCTTCCGCGGACCGGGGAGATCGGGCTCGATCTGACGGTCCTCGCCTTCGCCTTTCTCCTCTCGGCGGCCACGGGGCTCCTGTTCGGAATGGCGCCGGCGATCCAGTCGTCCTGCTCGGAGTTGAACGAGGCGTTGAAGGAGAGCGCGCGGGGTTCGACGGGAGGGCGCGGCGGCAGCCGGCTGCGCGCCCTTCTCGTCGTCGGGGAATTCGCGCTCGCCCTCGTCCTGCTGATCGGCGCGGGCCTGCTTCTCAAGAGCTTCTGGCGACTGCAACGCGTCGATCCCGGCTTCGACGGGAGGAACGTCCTGGCCGCGAGCGTCTGGCTCCCGCAGCCCAACTTGCCCGAGACCGGGCCATACTTCCTCCATCCTCCGCGAGCGCTTCTCTACCGGAGGGTCCTCTCCGGGCTCGGACGCCTGCCCGGCGTCCGGAGCGCCGGCGGGATCAACGTCCTCCCCCTTTCCAATCAGCGTCCGACGATCCGGTTCGCGATCGAAGGACGGGCGGCGGACGCGGGAGGCACGGGCACCGCGGAGAGCTTCCTTGCGAGCCCGGGTTACTTCACGACGATGGGGATCTCGCTCGTCCGGGGGCGCCTCTTCACCGACGCCGAAGACGAGAGGTCCGTGGCCGTCGCCGTCGTCAACGAGGCCTTCGCGCGGCGTTTCTTTCCGGGCGAGGACCCGATCGGCCGCCGCGTCCAGGGCACCGCTTTCCGCGGCCAGCAGCCCTCCTGGACCACGATCGTCGGCATCGTCGAGGACGTCAAGACCCAGGCGCTCGACTCCGCGGCCCGCCCGCAGATCTACCGGTCATTGTGGCAGTCCTCGAACCTGCAGCTTGCGTTTGTCGTCAAGACGGGAGCGGCGGCGGCGGGGCTCGCGCCGGCGATCGGCCGCGAGGTCCGCGCCGCCGATCCGGACCTGCCCGTCTTCGCCGTCCGGCCGATGGAGGACCTGCTCTCCGCCGCCGTCGCGCCGCGGCGTTTCGCGCTCGACCTGCTCGCGCTCTTCGCGGGCGTGGCGCTGACGCTCGCCGCGGTCGGCGTCTACGCCGTGATGGCCTACACCGTTTCGCAGCGGATGCACGAGATCGGCATCCGCATGGCGCTCGGCGCGCAGCGCCGGGACGTCTTCGGTCTCGTGCTCGGCCAGGGGTTCCGCCTGACCGTTCTCAGCGTCGTCCTCGGCCTCGCGGGCGCCCTCGCGCTCACGCGGGGCCTCTCGATGCTCCTCTACGAAGTCGGCCCCAGAGACCCGCTGACGTATGCCGCCATCGCCGCGCTGCTGTGCTTCGTCGCGCTCGCCGCCTGCTGCGTCCCGGCTCGCCGCGCGACGCGGCTCGATCCGATGGCGGCCCTGCGGACCGAATGAGATATCCGGGTTAGATTTACATCATGAAGGCGTCCGGTTCCCGCCCCGGCGGCAGCCCCGTTCCCGAACCGTGAAAACGCCCGACGCCGCCTCGCCCGACCGGGTTCTCGTCGCTGACGACCAGCGCGACGTGCTCGAGGCCCTGCGCCTGCTGCTCAAGGGGGAAGGCTTCGCGATCGAGACGGCCTCCTCCCCGGCCGCCGTCCTCGCCGCGCTCGACGTGAAGGACTTCGACGTCGTGCTCATGGATCTGAACTACGCGCGGGACACCACGTCGGGCCACGAAGGGCTCGACCTGCTCGCGCGGATCCGTGAGCTCGACGCGACGCTGCCGGTCATCGTCATGACGGCCTGGGGCACGGTGGACCTCGCCGTCGAGGCGATGCGCCGCGGGGCGCGCGACTTCGTCCAGAAGCCGTGGGACAACACGCGCCTGCTGACGACGCTGCGCACGCAGATCGCGCTGGGGCGCGCCCTGCGCCGCGGACAGCGGCTCGAGGCGGAGAACCGCATCCTGCGGCAGGACGGCGAGCCGGAGATGATCGCGGAGTCGGCGGCCATGCGCCCGGTGCTCGAGATGATCGAGCGGGTTGGGCCCTCCGACGCGAACGTTCTCATCATCGGGGAGAACGGAACCGGGAAGGGGATGGTCGCGCGGGCCCTTCACGCCGCGTCGCGCCGCTCCTCGCGGCCGCTCGTCACGCTGAACGCCGGCGGGATCTCCGAAGGCGTCTTCGAGAGCGAACTCTTCGGGCACGTCAAGGGCGCGTTCACCGACGCGCGCGCGGACCGCGTCGGGCGCTTCGAGCTCGCCGATGGCGGAATGCTCTTCTTGGACGAGATCGCCAACGTGCCCTCGAGCCAGCAGGCCAAGCTCTTGAGAGTCCTCGAGACGGGAGAGTTCGAGCGGCTGGGCTCCTCGCGCACGCGAAAGGTGGACGTGCGGATGCTCTCGGCCACCAACGCCGACATCCACGCGGAGGTCACCGCGGGCCGGTTCCGCCAGGACCTCCTCTTCCGCTTGAACACGATCGAGATCCGCCTCCCCCCGCTGCGCGAGCGCGGCGAGGACATCCCGGCGCTGGCGCTGCATTTCCTGGCTCGCCACGCTCGCCGTTACCACAAGGACATCCGCCATTTCGATGCGGCGGCGCTCCAGGCCATGCTCGACCATCCCTGGCCGGGCAACGTGCGCGAGCTCGACCACGCCGTCGAGCGCGCGACGCTGATGGCGCGCGGCGACTCGATCGAGGCGCGTGACCTGGGACTTCGTCTGCCGGGGGACGGAGCGCCGCAGCTCGACCACATGAGCCTCGAGGAAGTCGAGAAGGTCCTCGTCCAGAAGGCGATGGCCCGCTACGCGGGCAACGTCAGCCACGCCGCGCGCGCCCTCGGCCTCTCGCGCAGCGCGCTCTACCGCCGCCTGGAAAAATTGTGAATGGTGAGAATTGTTCATAATTCACAACTGAATGAGACGTCTCCGCCACGACCGGCGCATCCTCCTCTACGCGGCGCTGGCGGCGCTTCCCGCGGTCGCGGTCGCCCTCCTTATCCTGTGGCTCGGGGACTTCGCGCCGAGGACCCGCTGGACGCTCACGGCCGTCATCGTCCTCTCGTGGATCGCGTTCGCTTCCTCGCTCTGGGAGCGCCTGGTCCGGCCTCTCCAGACGGTCTCCAACCTGCTCGCCGCGATGCGGGAGGGAGATTTCTCCATCCGCGCGCGCGGCGCCCGCGCCGGCGATCCCCTGGGCGAGGTGCTCTTCGAGGTC
>DASWDK010000159.1:0-1915 GCA_036395335.1 Thermoanaerobaculia bacterium | reverse complement strand
GGCCAGGATCCCTTCGAGTTCTTCTTCGGCCCGCGCCGCAACCAGCCGCGCGGCGACGACCAGGAGGAGCACAAGGACGTTCAGGGCGGCACGGGCTTCGTCGTCTCCGAAAGCGGCGAGGTCGTGACCAACTACCACGTCGTCGAGAACGCCGACAGGGTGGAAGTGCGACTGAACAAGGAGCGCTTCACGGCCAAAGTCATCGGCAAGGATCCCGCGACGGATCTCGCGCTGCTCAAGATCGACGTCAAGCACGCGCTCCCGAAGCTTCCACTCGGCGATTCCGACAGGCTTCGCGTCGGCGAGTGGGTCATGGCCGTCGGAGATCCCTTGAACTTCGACAAGACCGTCACCGTGGGGGTCGTCTCGGCCAAGGACCGCTCGGGCCTGACAGCGGACCTGTCCACGCGCTCCTTCGAGAGCTTCATCCAGACCGATGCCGCCATCAACTTCGGGAACTCCGGAGGGCCTCTCATCAATGTCAACGGCGAGGTCGTCGGCATCAACACCGCGATGTTCCGGCCGGCCCAGAACATCGGCTTTGCCGTCCCCGTCAACGTCTTGAAGACCATCCTTCCGCAACTCCGCGAGAAAGGCAAAGTCGTCCGCGGATACCTCGGGATCAACATCAATCCCGTGGACCAGGACGTGATGGGCGCCTTCCGGCTCAAGTCCACCGACGGAGCGTTCGTCGAGTCCGTCGTTCCCGGAGACCCGGCGGATAAGGCGGGCGTCAAGCCCGGCGACACCGTCGTTCGGGTGGACAGTGTGCCGGTCAAGACGACGCGCGACTTGATCGGGTACGTCTCGAGCAAGACGCCCGGAAGCAAGGTCCGCCTGACCGTCATGCGCGACGGCAAGGAAATGGGCTTCAGCGTGACGCTGGCCGAGCGGGGCGCGGAAAGCTCCGCCGAAAACGAGAAGGGTTCCAAGGGTTCCGAGGAATCCCGCGGGAAGATCGGCGTCTCCGTGCGGCCGATCACTCAGCAGATGCGGCAGATGCTCGGCCTGGACCCCAAGATCGAGGGGATCTACGTGGACCACGTTCGAGAGGTCTCGCCCGCGGCCGACGCGAACCTGAGAGATGGAGACATCATCACGCAGGTCAACGGTCGCGCGGTGACTTCGACCGAGGAGTTCGCCAAGATCGTCAAGAACACGCCCAAGGCGGAGTACCTCAGGATCTACTACTACCGGCCGCAGGCCAAGGTCTCCCTCTTCGCGCTGATCAAGGTCGAGGACTAGGACCCGTCGGACCAGGACCTCATCGGCCCGGCTCCTCTCGGTCAAAAGGGCTCAGGGTTTGCTAGTGTCTCCAATGATGGCCAGACGGGTCCTGGTGGTAGACGACGATCCCGGCATTCGGGACGCTCTCCGAATGATCCTGGAATACGAGGGCTACCAGGTGGCAACGGCCGCCGAGGGGAAGACCGCCCTGGCGACTCTCGAAGCCGACCGCATCGACGCGGTGCTGCTCGACATCAAGATGCCCGGAATGGACGGGCTTGAGATCCTCGACCGCATCGTGGAACGGGAGGGTGCTCCGCCGGTGCTCATGATCTCGGGGCACGGCGACATCGCCACGGCGGTCGAGGCGACGCGACGCGGAGCGGCGGACTTTCTGGAGAAACCGCCCGAACGCGAGCGGATCTTGATCTCGCTGCAGAACGCCCTCGCCCGCAACTCGCTCGCGGCCGAGAACGAGCGTCTGCGCCGCAAGCTCGAAGAGGAGTCAGTCCTCGTCGGCAAGAGCGCTCCGATGCAGCGCCTTCGAGCGGAGGTTGCGCGCGCGGCTCCCACGACCGCGACGGTCCTGATCGTGGGAGAGAGCGGGACGGGCAAGGAGCTGGTGGCGCGGGAGATCCACAAAGGCTCCAAGGTCGCCGGCGGCCCCTTCATCCAGGTCAACTGCGCC
>DASWDK010000158.1:0-4782 GCA_036395335.1 Thermoanaerobaculia bacterium | reverse complement strand
GAGGCGTTGCTCCGCGAGAAGCCGAAGGGCAACGCGCGCGTCGTCGCGCGCCTGCCGGGAGGAGCCCGCCTGAAGCTCGTTTCCGCCGGCGAACGGTTCGTGCAGGTCGAGGTCGCCACGCCGCCGGAACCGGGGGGCGCCGCGACGGGCTACATCGCCCGCGAAGTCACGGCGGCCTTTCCGGCGGGTCCCGATGGAACTCGGGATCTCGTCACGGTCGGCCGGACCTTCGCGCGGAGCGAGGCGTACCGGCGGCTCGCCGCCGCGTTTCTCCTGCGGGCGAGCGAACGGCTGAACGAGGCCGGCACGCCCGATCCGAAAGTCGAGCTCCTGGTGGGCGAGACCGCCGAGGCACTCGCCACGATGGAGGGCGTGCAGAGCTATCCGCCGGGTCTCGCCATCTCGACGCGCCCGGACCTCCCCGGGGGCGCCTTCCGACACTTCTACCGCGGCGACGCGTTCGCGAAGGTGCTCGAGTTGACCGCCGGACAGAAGACGGCCGACGTCGCGGCCCTGCGCGACCGCGCCACGGCCGGACTTCTGCGGTGCCGTTATCCGTCGACCGGCATTTCGCTCGCCGCGCTCTGGCAGGAAACGGCGGCCTGGCTCCAGCTCGTCGAGTCGGCTTCCGATCCTTCGGCGCTCGTTTCCGGCGCGGATCGGCTCGGCAGCACGTCTCTCGCGCTCGGCCGTTATCTCCTCGCGACGGAGAAGCTCGACGCCGTCGAAAAGCTGGAGGGCCGGATTCGAGACGCCGGGGCGCGCCTCGTCGCGCTCCTTCCCGACAAGACGCATGGCCGGAAGCTCATGGCCCGCGCTTCGATCCTGCACGCGATGCGGGGGGACGGAACCCGTTCCTTCCCGCAGGAAGTCCACGTCAAGACGGGTCTCGTCGACCACGCCGTCCGGATCGATGGAAAGCTCGGGGGACTCGTGCTGACGTCCCGGTCCGGCGTGGGAAGCGCCAAAGAGCTCCCCCGCAAGAGCTCCGCGACCCCGATCCTGCCGGTGCCGGGGTCGCTCCGCATTTCGCCCGACGGCAAGTCCGCGGCCTGGGTCGAGGTCTCTGGGCCCACGTCGCTCCTGCCGGTCATCGCTTCGCTGACGAAGGACGAGCCCGCGCGGGAGATCGCTTTTCTTTCGGATGGACGTCCGCTTCGCGATCGCTCGCTCGAGCACGTCGTCGGTTCGATCTCGGGCTTTTCAGGAGACGGGTCCCGGCTGGGTCTCTCGATCGAGGCGTGGAACGAGACGCCTGGACCGTCCCCCCGCTACTCGGTCGTCTCCGTCGCGACGGGTGAGCTGCTCTATGAGACGTCCAAAGACCTGCGAGCCTTCAAACGCCTCCTTCAGTGAGAATCAGCGTGCTCATCCGGGAAGATCTCCACGGAGTGGAACGCCACGGCGAGCCGGCGAGGATCTCGCCGGCTCGCGACTGTGGCGTAGCCGAAGCGAAACTCGATCTCGTTGTCCGAGGAATGAATCAGCCGGCCCGGGACCTCGAGCTCGTAGTCGTTCCAGCCCCGGTCGAGGAGTAGCCGGCCGACCGGCGCACGATTCCAATCCACCTCGACCACCTGGCAGGAGAGACCCTCGCCGCGCACGAACGGGATCGCGCGCAGCCGCATGCGACGGTCTCGTGGGGGGAGCGGCGGAATGCGCAGCGTTGACGTCAGCCCTTCCGCCCACACGAACGGAACCGTCCCGTTCCACCGCTCGTCGCCCGACCATCCCGGACCGAGAAGCTCTCTCGCGGCGGGGTTACCGAGCTCGATCGCGACGTCCGCGTGGTGCCGCGCTTTTCCGCGCCCTTCTTTCACGAGGTACCGGTGGAGCTCGTGCTCGTAGACAGCAAACCACGCGATCGCGGGAATGCCGACGACCGCCGCGGCGGCCCATCCCCATCGGACGAGCGGCGTCGTCTTGCGTTTCACGCGTGCGAGCAGCCACCGCGCGAGCAGGAGGCCGCACGCCGTCCCGAGCACGGCGCCACCCACGATGTCGATGACGAAATGGTCGCGGTAGTAGACGCGGGCGAGTCCCGTCGCGAGAGCGCCGAAGTAAAGAAAGGGCCCGGCGGGAGGAAAGGCGCCGCCGAGCACGGCGGCGACGGCGAAGGCGGTCGTCGCGTGGCCCGAGGGGAAGCCGTAGGAGAAGACCCGGTGACCCGGACGGGGAGACTGGAGAACGAGCTTCAAACCGTTCGCGAGGAGTCCCGCCATCGCGACCGCGAGAAGAACGACCAGGCCCGCTCGAAGGACGCGGCGGTTGCGGGTTGCAAGACCGAAGACGGCCACGGCGAGCCCGAGCGCCGCCGCGCCGAGGCCGTGACCCAGGTGATCGAGGACGGACATGACCCGCTCGAACAACGCCGACCCGACGAGCGGGCAGGCGAGGCGGATGAGGTCGATTCCCACTCCGCGATCAGGGCTTGCGATCGTTGGCGCGGTCGATGACTTCCTCCAGCCACCCGCCGACGCGCTTCTCCATCTCGACGAAGCTCGGCGCGACGAAGACCGCTTTCTGGTAATTGGTCGGGTCGTACGGAGTGCGCGCGATCTCCGCGAGGTCGAAGGGCTTCAGCTCCGCCTGCGACGCGAAACGGCCGAGCTCGCCGAAGGAAGACAGCAGCCCGGCACCGTACGCCTTGGCGCCGCCGTCCTCGCGGGCGACCCCGAATTCGAGCGTGTACCAGTACACGCGCTCGAGCCGGCGCAGCGTCTCTTCATCGGCGTTCAATGCCGCCTCGCCGAAGAGGCGCGTCAGCCGCACGATCTCGGGGCGGAAGAAGCTCGTGGCGTGCCCGACGAGCTCGTGCACGACGTCGGGCTCCGGCGTGTAGAGCGGCATCGAGTGATGGCGGATGTACTGGGTCGAGAGAAAGACGCCGCTTCCGAGCGAGCAGAGGAAACCGCGCGCGGAGATCAGGCCCGCGACCGGCAGCATCTCGATGCCGGGACTGACCTTCAGCTCCTCGTTGACCTCGACGAGCTGGGGAATGAACTCTTGGTCGAGATCCAGCTCCGCCGCGCCCTCGCGCCACTCCGAAACGGCGTTCGTCGAGTGGAGCGGAGCCAGATGCTCCCACACGGTCCGCCAGACGGAGTGTTCGGCGTCCGTGTAATCCACCGTCGGCGGGAGGTCGCCCGGCCGGTAGTCGAGCGCCAGGCGCGCGATCGCGTTGCGCCGCTGGCGATAGATGGGATCGCGGAAGCCGGGGTGGTCCGGATCGAGCCGGACGAGCTCTACTGCCCCGCCGGCGTGGGGCGCGGGTTTCTCGGACGGGTCGCCGGGCATAGACCGGCGATTGTGCCACGGTGGGGTCGGGTGTTCACGAATCGCTAAGGTGGTCGCTCCGCCCGTCCGGTCCTTTCACTTTGCAAGGCAAAGTGGCAAGTGGAGACCTGACCCCCAATGTGGCAAGTGGAGACCTGACCCTCTTTGAGAGTATTTAGGGGTCGGAGGACTCCATGTATCCACTGTTCCTGGCGGCTTTTCTCGCCCTTGTCTCGGGAAGCTCGGCGACGAACTCACCCTCTCCGGCGGAAAGGTTCGGCAAGTACTGGTATCAGGACAAGGCGGAGCTGACCCGATACGAGCTCGATCAGGCGCGCTACGGCGAGATGCACAAGGGCGAGGCGGTGCTCATCTTCGTCACGGAGCCGTTCCTCCCGGACAAGCAGGTCAAGCTGGAGCAGGGCGACCCGTCGAAGGGCATCACGGTCCTGAAGCTCAATTCCGTCCGGAAGTTCTTCACCGGCATCTATCCGTATTCGCTCATGACCTCGACCTTCACCCCAGTGGACTTCGCACGCACCCGGACCTTGAAGGTCGCCTCTTCCTCGCAGGAGTGGTGCGGTCAAACCTTCACGCAGGTCAACTTCCGCAACGGTCGGTACGAGGGAGCGCTGCGGTCGTACTTCGAAGCGGAGGGAGACCGCGCGTTCGACTTCGCTCCCGCCTGGCTCGAAGACGAGATCTGGACGCGGATCCGGCTCGCGCCGGAGACGCTGCCGGTCGGCCGCGTGCAGGTCGTGCCCGGCCTTCAGTACGCGCGTCTCTGGCACAAGGCGGTTCGTCCGGAAGAAGTCCGCGCGAGCCTGCGCTCCGAGGGAAGCGAGAACGTCTACGCGATCGACTACGCGGCGATCCCGCGCCGGCTCGTGATCCGCTTCGAGAAGGAGTTCCCGTACCGGATCTTGGGGTGGACCGAGACACAACCGGGCGCGTTCGAAGGCAGCCCGCTGCTGACGACGAAGGCGGTCGCGACGGGGAGCCTCCTTCTCGACTACTGGAGGCGGCACAACAACGCCGACGCGCACTTCCGAAAGCAGCTGGGGGTCACGGCGTGGTGAACGGGCGCACTCTCTCTTTGATCCTCGCCGCCCTGACATGGGCGTCGATCTCCGTCGGTCAGGGCGTCGCTGTCGGCCCGAAGGTCGGCACGACCGGCATCGGCGCGGACCTGACGATCGGACTGACGCGCTCACTGAACCTTCGGCTCGGCGCACAGGGATACACGAGGAGCGAAACCCGAAGGGAGCGCGAGATCGAGTACGACGCCGACCTGAAGCTTTTGAGCGGCGAGATCCTGCTCGATCTGCACCCCGGAGGTCGGGGATTTCGAATCTCCGCCGGGGCGGTCGTGAACGGCAACGAAGTCACGGCGATCTCCTCGGAAGGCGCGGTCTATACGATCAACGGCGTCCAGTATCCAGTCGGTCTGGTGGGCCGGCTGCGGGGGCGCGTCGACACGAACGACGTGGCGCCCTATCTCGGTAT
>DASWDK010000157.1:0-3280 GCA_036395335.1 Thermoanaerobaculia bacterium | reverse complement strand
CGGCGGGCGGCCGGAAGATTTCCGTCTCGCCGAGCCGGTTTTCCGGACGCTCGCGCCGCCGGAAGGCTACGCGCACGTGGGCGCGCCGGGCGCCGGCCACTACGTCAAGATGGTCCACAACGCCGTCGAGTACGCGATGCTCCAGGCATACGGCGAGGGATTCGAGATGCTCCAGGCGTCCGGATACGACCTCGATCTGCTCGCCGTCGCGCGCCTCTGGACGCACGCGTCCGTCGTGCGGTCGTGGCTGCTCGATCTGCTGGTGCTTGCCCTCGAGCGAGATCCCGGGCTCGCCGGCACCCGCGGGTTCGTGCAGGACTCGGGCGAGGGACGGTGGACGCTGCACGAGGCGATCGAGCGTTCCGTTCCGATGCCCGCCCTCGCCGACGCCCTCTTCGCGCGGTTCACCTCGCGCCAGACCGAGTCCTTCTCCGCAAAAGTCATCGCCGCTCTGCGCAACCAGTTCGGCGGCCACGCCATCACCCCAGAGCGATGAAGACCGAAGAAGAGATCCGCCCCCCGGCGACCCTCGTCATTTTCGGAGCTTCCGGAGACCTGACCCGGCGCCTGCTGGCGCCCGCGATCGCGCACCTCTCGCGCGACGGCGCGATTTCCCCCGAGTTTGCGATCATCGGGCTCGCGCGGACGCCCTACAGCGACCAGGATTTCCGGCAGCGTCTCGAGGAAGGCGCGAGAGAGTTCACTCCGCGGGAGCAGGGGAGGCCGGGCGAGCTCCCGGGGGCGGTGCGGTACCTGAACGGAGATTTCGGCGATGCCGCTCTCTACGCGTCGCTCCGAACGGTTCTGGAGGAGATCGAGTCGAAGCGCGGAGGACAGCACAACCGTATCTTCTACCTCGCGACGCCGCCCGAGTCCGACCCGGAGATCGTCCGGTTCCTGGGGGAGCAGGGGCTCGCGAAGGCGAAGAGCGGCTGGACCCGGATCGTCGTCGAGAAACCGTTCGGCCACGACCTCGAGTCCGCCAGGAAGTTGAACGAGGCGCTCAAGAGCGTCTTCGAGGAGCGGCAGATCTACCGCATCGACCACTACCTCGCGAAGGAAACGGTCCAGAACGTCTTCGTCCTGCGTTTCGCCAACGGGATCTTCGAGCCGCTCTGGAACCAGCGCTACGTCGATCACGTGCAGATCGCGGTCGCCGAGACGATCGGCGTCGGACACCGCGCCGGCTACTACGAGGAGGCGGGAGTCCTTCGCGACATGTTCCAGAACCATCTTCTCCAGCTCCTCTGCCTGACCGCGATGGAACCGCCGGTCAAGTTCGAGGCGGATGCGGTCCGGGCAGAGAAGGTCAAGGTGCTCCAGTCGATCCGCCCGTTCCCCGCGGACGCCGCCGACGAGTGGGCGGTCCGCGGCCAGTACGGCTCGGGCGTCGTGGAAGGTAAGCCCGTGCCGGGTTACCGGGAAGAGGAGAACGTCGCCCCGGACTCCCGGACTGCGACTTACGCGGCGGTGAAGTTCGTCGTGGACAACTGGCGTTGGTCGGGCGTCCCTTTTTACGTGCGCTCCGGCAAGCGGATGGCGAGACGCATCTCGGAGATCTCGATTGAGTTCAAGAGCGTGCCGCACCACTATTTCCAGCACGAGAGCGGGGAGCTGCCCCCGAACGTGCTGCGCCTGAGGATCCAGCCGGAAGAGGCGGTCTCGCTGAAGTTCGAGGCGAAGATCCCCGGCACCGTGGCCGACATCGAGTCGGTGTATATGGACTTTCCCTACTCGAGTCTGGGCGCGGCGAGCCGCGGCGGATACGAGCGGCTCTTAGTCGATGTGACCCACGGGGACCAGACGCTCTTCATCCGCGGAGACGAAGCCGAGGAAGCCTGGCGCGTGCTCGACCCCCTGCTGAAAGCCTGGGAGAGAGATCCTCCGCCGACGTTTCCGAACTACGCGGCGGGGACGACGGGGCCGGAGACCGCGGATCGGTTCCTGAAGAAAGACGGTCGGCGCTGGCGCACGCTCGGGAAGTGAACGAGCTTCCCGCCGAAGGTCCTCCCCGCTTCGAGATTCGCGTCCTGCCCGACCCGCCCGAGGCGGCACGTGCCGCGGCCCTCGAGCTCGCCGATGCGGCGTCCGACGCCGTCTCCGACCGCGGGATCTTCCGGCTCGCGCTCTCCGGCGGATCCACTCCGCGGAATCTCTACGAGACTCTCGTGAAGCCCCCGTTTTCGCGGCGGATCGACTGGGTGAAGGCGCGCGTCTTCTTCGTCGACGAGCGCTGCGTGCCCCCCGGCCATGAGCGCTCGAATTACCGACTCGCGAAGAAACACCTGCTCGACCCGGCCCGGATTTCGCGGCGAAACGTCTTCCGGATGCGCGGCGAGGAGGACCCCCGCCGGGCGGCGCGCGATTACGAACGGGTCCTGCGCAGCGAGTTCGGACCGGGCCTGCCGCGATTCGACTTCGTGCTGCTCGGCCTCGGAGCGGACGGACACACCGCGTCGCTCTTCCCGCGAACCCGCGCACTCGATGAGAAGACGAAGTGGGCGACGGCGAATTACCTTCCGATTCCGAAGGAATGGAGGCTGACGCTCACCCTTCCCGTCGTCAACGCCGCGCGTCGCGTCATCTTCCTCGTCGCCGGTGAACGCAAGCGCGCGGCGGTGGCGGCTGTGGTCGCAAGGAAGCGGGGCTCGCGAAGTCTGCCGGCCTCGCTCGTGAGGCCGAAGGGCGGGTCGCTGATCTGGATCATCGACCAGGCCGCGGCGTCAGGGCTTTGAACTGCGGAGAGTGCAGGTCCGCAGGACCTGTCCCCGTGACTGAATAAGGTGACGGGTGCAGGTCCGCAGGACCTGTCCCCGTGACTTGCTCAGGCCCCTTCGGCGGCCGTCTTGTCCGCCTTCGACTGGGCGATGATCTTTTCCTGGATCGAGTGCGGCACCTCGGCGTAGTGCGAGAACTCGAGGTGGAAGGAGCCGCGTCCTTGCGTGATCGAGCGCAGCTGGGCGCCGTAGGTCAGGAGCTCGCCCATCGGCACGAGCGCCCGGATCGACGTCTCGTCTTCGCCGCTCTCCATCCCCTGGACCTGGCCGCGCCGCGACGACAGGTCGCCCATTAGGTCGCCCACGTACTCGTTGGGCGCGTTGACCTCGATCGTCATCACGGGTTCTAAGAGCGTCGGCCGCGCCTTCTCCATCGCGTCCTTGTAGGCGAGCGCGCCCGCGATCTTGAACGCGAGCTCGGAGGAGTCGACGTCGTGGTACTGGCCGTCGATCAGGATGACGCGGAAATCCACCATCGGGAACCCGGCGAGGAACCCCTTCTT
>DASWDK010000156.1:0-10749 GCA_036395335.1 Thermoanaerobaculia bacterium | reverse complement strand
GCGGGCTACTCGTTTCAACTCGAGCCGCCGGACCTGGCCAACCTGCGCGAGCTGCCGAACGCGCGCGGCAAGACCGATGAAGAGCTCGGGAGGGAATTCCTCGAAGCGCAGGGCGATCGGCTCGTTGCCGCGATTGCAGACGACGTGTCCGCGCCCGCCTCGATCCGCGTCCTCGTCGATCCCTACTCCCGTCAGGCCTTTCTCGCCTTCGGAAACCGGGTGCGCGGGATCGTCAGCTTCTGACGTCTTAGAGATCTCTCACAGGTCCGCCGAGAAGACGAGCAGCCCACCACGCGATAAGTGTGCCTTCCCCTGGCGTCCGTCGACGCGGACCGAGTACTCGCCCCGCGCCGCTCCGGCCGCCGCGAGCGCATCCGCCCAATCCTCGGCGCGCGTTCGAAGGAATTCCTCCGCGACCGCGGGCTCCTCGCGCCCCTCGAAGTCGGGAAGCGCCTTGACGTCGCGGACCCCCACGGGATCGAGGACGAACGCGAATCCTTCCCGCTCGACGCGATAGCTGCGGGGCTTCCTTCCCGAAGGCGTCATTCCGGGGAATTTTAACGGTCGCGCCGGGCTTTTTCTGCGCGATGTTCCGGGCTCGAATCGCGGCGTCTCTTGCGCTCGGCGCGCTTCTTTTCGTGTCTGCGGCCCGAGCCGAGAAGATCCGCAATCACTTCGACTCCGACGCCCCGATGCGCGAGCCGGGGTTCTTCGATCTCGTCGTGTGGGGCGCCCCCGGCGAGGCGGAGTGGAAGGTGCTCGCGGACTTCAACCCTCCCTCCGCTCCCAACAAGCTCTTGCAGTCGCGCGAGACGAGGCCCGCCGGCTCGATCGCAGTCGCGCTGCGCAGGAACTACGCCTTCGAAGACGGGACTCTCTCGGTGGGCCTGCGAAAGGGCTCCGGTCTGGGCGGGCTCGTCCTGAGAGCCGCCGGTACGAAGGATTTCCTCCTGCTCTTGGTCGACGTCGGGAGCGGCGATGCCCGCCTCTGGTCTTATCGGGGCGGGAAGGGAGCCGAGCTCGCTCGCGGGAAAGCGGAGATTTCGCAGGAATGGGGGACGCTCTCGGTCACAGCTTCGGGACCGACAGTTGCCGCGCGCTGGAACGACAAGCCGCTCCTGAAGGCGAGCGATCCGCATCCCATCGCCGGGCGCACGGGCCTGGCGACCCTGGGTCCGGGGGCGGTCTCGTTCGACGAGTTCGTTTTCGAGGCCGCGTCAACCTCTTCGAGATAACGTCTCGCATCCGCCGGGATACGACCGGATTCGATCTCACCACAATGCTCGCGATTCGACCCTCGGGGACGGTAACTGTCACGTTCTGCCGCTATGGCGCGTCCGTTGCATCGACGGCCGTGACTGCTGCGCTCACGAGCGACTTCGGGGCGACTGGGTCCCGTTGAAAGGCGTCGGCGCGCAACAGGAGCGGGAAGAGGAGCGAAAGGGCATCGGAAGCCGCGAAGCCAGCACGATCTTCGGGGCGTCATCCGATCGCGATGATTATGAGTTGGATAGGTGCGCAGCAGGGGGTGCCCGATGAAATCGAAGCGATTCTGGATCCTTTCCGGAGTTGGGCTGGCGATGGCCTTCGCAGTAGCTTCGGTCGCCACGGCGACGGTTCACCCGCCGGATATCGACCCCGCCAACTTCGTCTACCCGATTAGCAACCCCAATCCCTTCTTCCCGCTCATACCGGGCACGACCTTCTTCTACGAGGGTGAGGAGAACGGAGTTCCGACCAACAACGTCACGGAAGTCGTCTGCAACCCGAATCCCCCCAAAGTGATCCTGGGCGTGACCACGACCGTCGTTCACGACCAGGTTTTCGACGAAAACGGGAAGCTCGTCGAAGACACGTTCGACTGGTACGCGCAGGACGTCGCCGGCAACGTCTGGTATTTCGGGGAAGACACGAAGGAACTGGATCCCTCGACCGGCGCAGTGATCAGCACGGAAGGTTCCTGGGAGGGCGGAGTGGCCGACGCGGACCCGGGCATCATCATGGAAGCGGATTCGCAGGTGGGCGATCGCTACTACCAGGAATTCGCCCCCCGAGTGGCGGTGGACCAGGCTAAGGTCATCAGTCTCGATGGATCCGCGTGCGTCCCATATCAGACTCCGGATTTCTGCTCCGACAAGCTTCTCGTGACGAAAGAGACGAGCCAGCTGGATCCGGGCGTTGTGGAAAACAAGTACTACGCGGAGGGCATCGGATTTATCCTCGCCGAGATCGTCAAAGGCGGTGACGAGCGGAGCGAGCTGGTGAACGTCACAACCGGCAACTGCACCCCTTAGTCTCGAGGCGCCATCGACGTTACGAACCGGAAGCGGCCGCCCTCGACCTTCAGGACGACCGCCGGCTTGACCGGGTTGCGATCGGCGTCCATCGAGATCGTGCCGGTGACACCGGCGAAATTCTTCGTATCGGCCAGCTCGTCGCGCACGCGCTTCCCCTCGGTGGAGCCCGCGCGCCGGATCGCATCCGCGAGCAGGCGGACGGCGTCGTAGGAGAGCGCCGCGATCGAGTCGGGATCCGCGCCGTACCGCTTGTGGTACGCGTCCACGAACCGGCGCACCGCCGCTGAAGGTTCCTCGACGGAGTAGTGGTTCGAGAAGTATGCGCCCTCGACGGCATCGCCGCCGATCTCCGTCAGCTTCGGTGAGTCGAAGCCGTCCGCTCCGAGCAACACGGCGTTCACTCCGAGGGCCTTCGCCTGCCGGGCGATCAATCCCGCATCGGTGTAGTAACCGGGAACCACGAGCACGTCGGGGACGAGGGCGCGGATGGCAGTCAGCTCCGCGGAAAAGTCGCTGTCGCCCTCCGTGTACTTGAGCTCCCCCACGACGTGGCCGCCCTGCCTCTCGAAAGCATCCCGGAAAGCCTTCGCCAGGCCGACGCTGTAGTCGTTGCGGGCATCGACGAGGAGCGCCGCGGTCTTCGCCGCCAGGTTGCTCCGGGCGAACGTTGCGATCACCGAGCCCTGATACGAGTCGATGAAGCAGACGCGGAAGATGTAGTCCCCCTTCTTCGTCACCTCCACGTTCGTCGAAGACGGGGAGATCATTGGAACTCCGTAGCTCTGCGCGATCGGCGCTGCCGCGAGACTGCGCGACGACGCGTTCTCTCCGATCAGAGCGATCACGTGGTCGCGGGTGATCAGCTTCGACACCGCCGAGGCCGCTTCGGCCGCTTCACCACGATCGTCTTCCACCAGGAGCTCGATGTGCTTGCCGAGGATCCCGCCGGCACTGTTGATCTCCGCCGCGGCGAGCGTCGCGCCGTTTCGGCCCGACAGCGCGAAGGTGGCGGTGGGTCCGGTCAGCGCGCCGAAGAAGCCGACCTGGATTCCTTCCGCCCCGGGTGTCTTCTCGCCTCCGCAATTTGCAAAGGAAAGAATGCCGCCGAGCGCCATCAGGGCAATCGGTGATCGGCGCCCGAACACGCGCGGATTATAGAGGGGGGAAAATCCAACGCCTGATAGGCTTCGCGCGCACTTTAAGAGAAGCGGATGAACGGATCGAAAACCTACGACGTCGCGATCATCGGTTCGGGTCCGGGCGGTTACGTCGCCGCGATCCGCGCGGCCCAGCTCGGCATGTCGATCCTGCTGATCGAGCGGGATCCGAAGCTGGGAGGGGTCTGCACCCTGCGCGGGTGCATTCCGACGAAGGCGCTCCTCCACACGGCCGACGTCCTCGAGGAAGCCCGGCACGGCGCAGAAGTCGGAGTCGCCACGCGCGAGGTCCGGCTCGACTTTCCGGCCGCCATGAAGCACAAGGAAAAAGTGGTCCGCCAATCGACGAACGGCGTCTCGTACCTGATGAAGAAGAACAAAGTCGACGTCGCGACTGGTTTCGGGCGGATCGCGGGGCCCGGAAAGGTTTCCGTCGCCGGCCCGGACGGCACGGAAACGACTTACGCCGCGAAGAACATCGTGATCGCGACGGGATCGACTCCGCGGTCACTTCCCGGCATCGAGATCGACCACAAAGGAGTGCTCTCCTCCGACTCGATCCTCGAGCTCGCGGAGATCCCCAAGTCGCTCGTTGTGATCGGGTCGGGGGCGGTCGGAGTCGAGTTCGCATCGATGTACTCGCGCTTCGGCTCGAAGACGACGGTCGTCGAGATCCTGCCGCGAATCGTCCCGCTCGAGGACGAGGAGGTCTCCCGTGAGCTCGCGGCTTCGTTCAAGCGGCAGGGTATCGCGGTCTATGTGGATACCCGTGTCGAGCGCGTTACGCGCAGCGATGCCGGAGTCGAGGTGATCGCGCGTTCTCCGGGGGGGAAGACCGAGACCTTCCGCGCGGAAAAGATCCTCCTCGCGGTGGGACGAAAGCCTCTTTCCGAAGGGATCGGCCTCGAGGCCTTGGGCGTCGCGACCGACCGCGGCTACGTCCGGGTCGACCGGTGGATGCAGACGAACGTGCCGAACGTCTACGCGATCGGCGACGTCGTTCCCACTCCGTGGCTCGCGCACGTCGCGATGGCGGAAGGGGTCGTGGCCGTGGAGCACATGGCGAAGGGCGAGACGAGACCCCTGAATTACGACCAGATCCCGGGTTGCACCTACTGCGCGCCGGAGGTCGCCTCGATCGGGCTGACGGAGGCCGCGGCCCGCGAGCGGGGCTACGACGTCGCGGTGGGGAAGTTTCCGTTCTCCGCGAGCGGAAAGGCGCGCATCGTCAACGAGACTGCCGGGTTCGTGAAGATCGTGGCCGAGAAGAAGTACGACGAAGTCTTGGGCGTGCACATCGTGGGGCCGAAGGCGACCGAGCTGATTGCCGAGGCCGGCGCCGCGTTGAAGCTAGAAGCCACTTCCGAGGAGCTCGTTCGCACGATCCACGCGCATCCGACGCTGTCGGAGGCGATCCACGAGGCCGCGGGAGCCGTTTCCGGCCACGCGATCCACATCTGAGTCGCGGCCGCGGCGCGCTGCCTGAGCCGGGACCGGTCGAACCCGCCGGCTAGTCGGGGGAAGCGGTCCGCGCTTGTGTGCCCGCGTTCGCGGCCGCGGCCGCACCCCGAGCGCGATCGATGACCGTCGTCCTGCGCGGGCCGGTCTTGCTGCCCTGCATGGGAAGATCGCCGATCCGCACGATCCGGGTTGGATGCACCGCCGCCGCAGCGGTCGAAGACATTCGGGTGATCTGCTTCACGGTCGACTTGCGAACGCTGATGAGCGTGCCCGTTGGGTATTGATGGAAGAGGTAGGTCGTTCCC
This sequence comes from Thermoanaerobaculia bacterium, assembly GCA_036395335.1. Taxonomy (GTDB): domain Bacteria; phylum Acidobacteriota; class Thermoanaerobaculia; order UBA5066; family Gp7-AA6; genus Gp7-AA6. Next base: position 5,529 of record DASWDK010000156.1, on the reverse strand, counting down.
TTCAGTGCCGGGAGGTCCCGGGAGATCAGCTTTCCCGAAGGAACGAGATCGATCTGGTAAAGCGCGTCTTCCGCGCCGAGCGCGAATGCGAAAGCAAGAAGAACCGAGGTCACCGCGAGACGTTTCAGCATGTCGTCACTCCCGCCAGAAACCTATCACTCTTTCTCGCGGGGGCCGGGGCTTAGGAGCAGGTGCACGCCCGCAGGGTCTGTCCCCGCAGCTGACTACTGGGGCGACTTCGGAGGCTCTCCCGTCGGCACGCCCGTTGGAGGCTGCCCCGGCCCCGACTGCACGGCGGTTCCCGGCGGATACGCGAAGGTCTTGCCCTCACGGTAATCCCCGGGCGACGCCGGAAACGGGAGCGTCTGCCCCGGAACCTGCTTCGCGTCCCAGTCGGGACGATAGTCGCGAGCGGGGTTCAAGAGAGCCTTTCCATCCGGGGCTTCTCCGGGGCGGGTCGGGCTCGTCGTGTTGCTCGCCGTCGTACCGGCTCCGCCTTCGCCCGTGGGTCCCAGAACGATGACTTCTCCGGGCCGGAATTTCCGAGCGTCCACTTTCGCGAGCGGAACGGTCACCACGCGCCGGACGTCGGAGCGCTTCAGGCTCATGACCGCGCCGTCGGGGTGGCGCGAGAAAACGAGGCGAGTTCCCTGCGGAACCGGAGGTGTGCGCGCGAGAAGCTGCTGCCCGCCCGCGAGCTCGAGCCGGTAGACCGTCGGCTCGGCGCCGCCCGCGGCAAGAGGGGCGACGAGCGCGGCGAACACCGTCGCGACGAGAAGGCGGACCACGTACCGCATGCCCATGACTCTTGCACGTTCCGGGCCGTACCGCGTCCGCGGTTGCGCCGCCGCAACCTGCTCCGGGCGCGACGCGTATATGGCTACGAGTGAATAGAATGGGCGGCTTCCGAGAAATGAACCAGGAGAATCCCCGTCCTGCCGCAGACCTCTCCGCCCTCCGCATCCGGAGGGAGCCGGAGAGGTCCGGACGGCCGAAAGGATTGCTGCTCGCGGCCGCGATCCTGGTCGTCGCGGCGGGAGCGGCGGCGTACTTTTTCGCGGGCCGGACGCTCCGCCCGCGGAGCGTCGAGGCGGTGACTGCGTCTCTTCTGACCGAGGGTCAGGCCACCACTCTTTTGACGTCCACCGGTTACGTCGAGGCGGAGCGCAAAGCGGACCTGTCCCCCAAGATCACGTCCCGGATCACGGAGCTGAAAGTCACCGAAGGCTCGCGCGTGAAGACGGGGGACGTCATCGCCCGGCTGGACCACACGGATTTGGACGCGCAGCTGGCGGAAAAAGAGGCTGCATGGGTGAACGCGCGGGCGGAGCTCGAGAGACAGCACGCCCTTCACGGACAGGGGCTCGCGCCGAAGGCGTCGCTCGACGCGGCGGTGGCCGCGGAAGCGACGAGCCGCGCCGCCGTCCGCTACGTCCGCGCGCTGCTCGACTACACGGTGATCCGGGCGCCGTTTGGCGGAGTCGTCACCGCCAAGCGCGCCTTCGTCGGGGAAGCGGTTTCGCCGTTCGGCTCGTCGCCATCAGGCGGAGGCTCGGGTGGCGCGATCGTGACGCTGGTGGAATTCTCGACGCTCTACGTGGGAGCGGACGTCAACGAAGCGAACCTGTCGAAGCTCGCCGGCAAGCAGCCGGCCGAGATCACGCTCGATGCGGTGCCCGACAAGACGTATCACGGATACCTGAGGCAGATCGTGCCGGCGGCCGACCGTCAGAAGGCGACGGTCCGGGTGAAAGTCGCCTTCCTCGACGCGGACGAGAAGATCCTTCCGGACCTTTCGGCGCGCGTATCGTTCACCGCGGAGCCGACCGCCGGAAAAACCGGCCGCACGCGCGTGCTGGTCCCGAAGTCGGCGATCCGCACGGTGGATGGGCGGACCGGCGTTTTCCGGATCGTCGACGGACGCGCGCGGTTCCAGGCGGTGAAAGCAGGCGGGCAGATCGAGGGCCAGCTCGAGATCGTCGAGGGCCTCTCGGGGGGCGAGCGGCTGGTTTCCACGTCTAACGGCGAGATCCGCGACGGCGACCGGGTCCGGGTCGAGGGGGAAAAATCGTGAGCTCGGTTGCCGTGGGAGGAGGAAGAGAGATGAGCGACCTCATCATCGTCGACCACGTCGAGAAGGTCTACCACCGGGACGCCCTTGAAATCCCGGTCCTGAAGGACATTCACCTGAAGGTCCCGCAGGGCGAGTTCCTCGCCTTGATGGGCCCGTCCGGCTCCGGCAAGACGACACTTCTGAATCTCATCGCCGGCATCGATCAGCCCACTCGAGGCCGCATCCTCGTCGGGGGCGTCGACATCTCGACGATCTCGCAGACGCAGCTCGCGCGGTGGCGGTCGCAGACGATCGGGTTCATCTTCCAGCTCTACAACCTGATCCCGGTCCTGACGGCTTTCGAAAACGTCGAGCTACCGCTACTTCTGACGAAACTCTCCCGGGCCGAGAGACGCCGGCACGTGGAGACGGCGCTGTCGATCGTCGCGCTCTCGGACCGGATGGATCATTACCCGCGGCAGCTCTCCGGAGGCCAGGAACAGCGGGTCGCGATCGCCCGGGCGATCGTCTCGGATCCGTCCATTCTCGTCGCCGACGAGCCGACCGGCGACCTCGACGCAAAGTCGGCGGAGGAAATCTTGGTGCTCTTGAAGCGCCTGAACGAGGAGTTCGGCAAGACCATCGTCATGGTCACGCACGACCCGAAGGCGGCATCGCGCGCGCACCGGATGGTGCACCTCGACAAGGGCGTGCTCGAGTCGGACGAGCTGACCGAGACGGGCCACCTCCGGCGGGTGTGAGGAGCGGAGAATGAAGTACTTCCGCCTGATCTGGAAGAACGTCTTCCGAAAGAAAACGCGGATGGTCCTGACGACCGGCTCAATCGTCCTCGTACTGGTCCTGATCGTCGTCCTGGTCTCGCTCTTGAACGCGATGGAGGCCGACCCGTCGGGAGGCCGTGGCGCGAACCGGCTGGTCGTTCAGCACGCCACGGGACTCGCGTCGTTCCTCCCGCTCTCCCAGCGACAGCGCATCGAGCAAATTCCCGGCGTCGTCGCAGTGTCGCCTCAGATCTGGTTCGGCGGTGTCTACAAGGACGAGAAGCCGGAGAACTGGTTCGGGCAGCTCTCCTGCGATCCCGAGGTGTTCTTCAAGATCTTCGACGACGCGACGATCGATCCCGCGGTCGAGAAGGCGTGGCGCGCAGAGCGCAACTCGTTCGTTGCGGGCAAGAGCCTGGAGGACAGGTTCCACTGGAAGCCGGGGGACCACATCATTCTCCGGGGTACGTACATCCCGATCAGCCTCGACCTGGTCTACAAGGGAAGCTTCCACGCCGGAGACGAGTCGAACGTGTTCTTTCACAACGAGTACCTGAATCAGGGCCAGTGGTTCGGCGCGAACCGCGTGACCGGGATCTACTACCTGAAGGTCGCTTCCACGCAGGATCTCCCGCGAGTGGCCGCTGTGATCGACCGCATGTTCGAGAACAGCGACGCCCCGACGAAGACGATGACCGAGAAACAGTTCCAGGCTCAGTTCCTGGAGATGATGGGCAACGTGAAGGGGATGATCCGCTGGATCTCGCTCATTATCCTTTTCGCGGTCACTCTGATCGTCGCGAACACGGTCGCGATGTCCGCGCGCGAGCGCGTCACGGAAATCGCGGTCATGCGCGTCCTCGGCTTCCGCCGCTCCCATATCCTTTCGTTCATCCTGTCCGAATCCGTTCTGATGTCGTTGCTGGGAGGCCTACTCGGGATCTTCCTCGCGAAGTTCCTGCTGATTCCGGCGATCGTCGCCGGGGGGGCCAAGACCTCCCTCTCCGTTTTCCTCATCAACTTCAAGGTCACATGGCAGGTCTTCCTGGGCGCGTTCTTGGTCGCGGTCGGAATCGGTGTCCTGGCGGGATTCGTCCCGGCGATCCGGTCCTCTCAGGTCCGGATCGTCGACGGCCTGCGGCAGGTCGTGTGAGATGGCCATCCCTCTGAAATACAACCTCCGGAACCTCCTGGTCCGCCGGGTCTCGACGGCGATGACGGTCTTCGTAATCTGCCTCGTCGTGACCGTGTTTCTCTTCGTGCTGTCGCTCTGGAACGGCGTCACCCGAACGCTCTCGACGAACGCGTCGGATCGCAACGTCGTCACGATGCGCGTCGGGGCGCAGGCGGAAATGCAGAGCGTCGTGACGCGCGACTCCGCGGACCTGATCCGCGCGCTGCCCGGGATCGAGCGCGACGCGGGTGGGCAGCCCCTCGTCTCCGGCGAGCTCCTGACGCTGGTGAACATTCCGAAGACGGACGGTAAGAGCACCAACGTCCAGGTCCGCGGGACGTCTCCGGCCGGGATGGCATTGCGGCCGGGAATCCACATCGTCGAAGGGCGGATGTTCCGGCCCGGCACGAACGAGGCGATCGTCTCGAAGGTCCTCCCTTTGCGGATCGCGGGCGTCTCGATCGGCGACACCGTCAAATCCGGGAGTTTCCGCTGGAAGATCGTCGGCTATTTCGACGCCTCCGGCTCCGCCTACGACTCGGAGATCTGGACGGACGTCGGGGACCTTCAGGCGCAGGTCAAGCGGCCGATCTATTCGATCGTCTACGTCCGAACTCCGGACGCGGAGAGCGCGCAGCGCTACATCGAGGCGGTCAAGGGCGACCAGCGTCTGAAGCTCGAAGGCAAGACCGAGCGGAAGTACTTCGAGGAGCAGATGGTCACCGGGGCGCCGATCAAGGTGCTCGCGGTCCTGGTGGGCCTCTTCACGGCGATCGGGGCGTCTTTCGGAGCGATGAACACGATGTACGCGCAGGTTTCCGCTCGCATCCGCGAGATCGGAACGCTGCGCGCGATCGGCTTCTCGCGCCGCTCGGTCCTGATCTCCTTCGTGATGGAAGCGCTGCTGCTCTGTCTGATCGGCGGGGTGCTCGGGACGGCCCTCGCGTTCATCCTCTTCAACCTGGTCATCACGAAGCCGACCGGAACGATGAACTTCCGGACGTTCTCCGAAATCCTGTTCAACTTCCGGCTGACGCCGCCGCTCATCGCCGGGGGCCTCGCCTTCTCGCTCGCGATGGGTCTCGTCGGCGGTCTCTTTCCGGCGGCCCGGGCGGCGAGGTTGAAGATCACGACGGCACTCCGGGAAATCTGAGGATTATATTGCTTCGATATATTTTAGTTAATCACGGCGATTAAGCTGATATTATGCACCGGTGGATGCCGGGAGCCTTCTCCGGTACGCAAGAGACAAGGCACGACTCTCCCAACGCGAGCTCGGCCGACGGGCTGGAATCTCGCAGACGACGATCTCGCTGATCGAAGACGGCAAGACATCGCCCCGGTTCGAAACGCTCGACCGCCTCCTCGACATCTGCGGATTCGAACTGGAAATCGTCCCCCGCGCTGGTGTCGGAATCGACCGGACGCGTATGCGCGAATTTCTTCGGCTCGCCCCCGCGGAACGAGCGAGGATCGCGATCGAAGAAGCGCGAAATCTCGAAAAGATCTTCCCGCGCCGC
>DASWDK010000155.1:0-3219 GCA_036395335.1 Thermoanaerobaculia bacterium | reverse complement strand
CAGGTCGTCCCAGGTGTCGGGACCTTTTGCGTATCCGACTCTCTCCCACAGATCGATCCGGTAGTTGCCCGGGTCCGGTACGTACGAATCGGAGAACGCGAAAAAGTTCCCGGTCTTCGGGTTGAACGTCGAGCGCTCGGCGAGCGGAATCATCTTTCCGTGCTTCTTCTGGACCGCCTCGATCACGGGGCGGTGGTCGATCACCTGCCTTTCGTACGCCGCCGGCGGTGACAGAAAGAGGAAGAGATCGTGCCCCTTGCGCGCCGAGGCCTCCGCTGCTCCGCGAGCGGCGACCTCGGTGGAGGCCATATGGTCCACCGTCACGAGCGTGGAGTTCTTCTCACCCCACTCCTTCGTATAGACGCCGTCGAACCAGCGATCGTACGCGGGGATGAAATGGCTCCACTGGAGGATCTTCAGCGTCTTCCGGGCGGGGGCGGGCTGTTTTTCCCGAGGGCCGCAGGCGACAGCGGGAATCGTTCCCGCGGCGAGCGCAACGCCCGCGCCCTTCACGAACTCGCGTCGCGAGAGCCTCCGCGATTTCTTCGCCGCCATTTTTTCTCTTCGGTGGCGGGTGCAGGTTCGCAGAACCTGTCCCCGCGACTTGTCCGGTACCTGTCCCCGCGACTTGTTCGGTCGCTCCGTTCGCGGTCCGCGCGCGAAGTCTATAATCGCCGTTCGGGAGAACGGATGGCTCCGCGTGGACGGAGCGGGAGGTTTCTTGGCGGCACTCGAACCCGGCGAAGTGTTTCCCGACATCGAGCTCGAGACGGAGTCGGGCGCTCGATTCGTCGCTCCGCAGGCAGAAACCCTCTACGGGTTCTTCAAGACCACGTGCCCCACCTCGGAGTTCGCGTGGCCGCACTTCGATCGCATCCGTCGAATCGGCGAAAGAGGGCTCCCGACTTTCGCCGTCTCGCAGGACGACCGCGTGCAGACCCGGGAATTCCAGCGCCGGCTCGGCGTCGGTCTCGAAACCGTCTACGATCCGCCGCCGTGGAAAGCGTCGGCCGCACTCGGGCTCACCAACGTTCCGACGTTTTTTCTCGTGGGATCGAACGGTCGCGTCCGCGAGACCGTCGTCGGTTTTCAGCGACCCCGGCTCGAGGGGATCGCGCGCCGCGCGGCAAGGCTCTCCGGAATGCCGGAGGTCCGACTCTTCCGGATCGGCGAGCAGATCCCGCTGATCGTCCCGGGGTGAGAGTCGCGGAATGCGGGCTGGTAGTCCGCCGGTGAACTCTGTGTCCAAGCCGGCCACCCTGCGGGAGCTGAAGGCCAGCGGCTACCGCTCGCGCGGGGTCAAGGAGGAGCTCCGGGAGAACCTCCGGCGCGCGCTTTCCCGCGGCGAGAATCCGTTCGAAGGCGTGCACGGCTACGACCGGACCGTTCTGCCGTCGCTTCACAACGCGATCCTGTCGAAGCACGACTTCCTGCTTCTCGGCCTGCGGGGACAGGCGAAGACGCGCCTGCTGCGGTTGCTGATCGGGCTCCTCGACCCCGAGATTCCGGCGATCGAGGGCAGTGACTTGAACGAAGACCCGTTGCGGCCGATCACGAAGTACGGTCGCCGGATGCTCGCCGAGCGCGGCGACGACACGCCGATCGCGTGGATTCCGCGGGAAGAGCGTTACCGGGAGAAGCTCGCGACGCCGGACGTGACGATCGCGGACTTGATCGGCGACGTCGACCCGATCAAGGCGGCGACTCAGCGCCGTTCCTACTCCGACGAGGAGGTCATCCACTTCGGGGTCATCCCGCGCACGAACCGGGGGATCTTCGCGATCAACGAGCTGCCGGACCTGCAGCCGCGCATCCAGGTCGGCCTGCTGAACATTCTCGAGGAGCGTGACCTGCAAATCCGCGGCTTTCCGGTGCGCATCCCGCTCGACATCCTGCTGGTGTTTTCGGCGAACCCCGAGGACTACACGAACCGCGGCAACATCATCACGCCCTTGAAGGACCGGATCTCGTCGCAGATCCTGACGCACTACCCGGACGAGGTGAAAGTCGCCGCGCGGATCACCGCGCAGGAGGCGTGGCTCGAACGTGCGGCGACGCCTTCGGTCGAGATCCCCGAGTTCTTCCGGGAGCTCGTCGAAGAGATCGCGTTCGCGGCGCGGGCGAGCGAATTCGTCGACCAGTCTTCGGGAGTTTCGGCGCGCATGCCGATCTCGGCGGTCGAGATCCTGGCGTCCAACCTCGAGCGCCGCGGTCTGGTGCACGGCGAGCGCCACGTCTTGCCTCGCCTCTGCGACCTGCCGGCGTGCTTGCCCGCCATCACCGGAAAAGTCGAGATGGTCTACGAGGGGGAGCAGCAGGGAGCCGAGGTCATCGCAAAGAAGCTCATCGCGACGGCGGTCAAGAAGCTCTTCGACGGGCGCTTCCCCCCGCCCGACTCGGGCCGCCCCTCGCAACGGCGCCGGGCCGACGAAGACGACACCGACGAGCTCTCGATGCCGCGGCGCACCCGCGTGGCACCGGCGCCCGAAAAGATCCATCCGCTCTATGAGCCGATCCTCGAATGGTTCGCCGCGGGGAACAAGGTCACCCTCTCCGATGACACGCCTTTCCCCGAGCACGTCGCCGCGCTCGGGTCGGTGCCGGGGCTGAAGAAGGCGGTCGAGGAGCATTTTGCACCCGCGTCACGCGAAGAGCTCGCCGTCGGCATGGAGCTCGTGCTCGAGGGGCTGACGCAACACCTGAAGCTCGCGCGAGAAGACCTCGACTCCCGCGTTTCCTACGGAGAAATGCTGAAGTTCAACCTGGTGCGGAGTCGAACGAATTGACGTCGCTTCGCGCGCGCACGCGCGCGGGTGAGACTCTTCTCGGGTGTTTCCTGACCTGGCCGACGACCGGCGTCGTCGAGCTCGCCGCGATCGCCGGGTTCGACTTCGTCGTCCTCGACTGCGAGCACGGATTCTTTTCGATCGAATCGCTCGCCTCGGCCGTTCTCGCCGCCGACGGGGCGGGGATCCCCGCAGTCGTTCGGGCGCCCTCCGCGGTCTCCGAGCAGGTGGGCCGGTACCTCGACGCGGGCGCGGCCGGTACTTTGCTGCCCCGCGTCGAGGGCGTCGCGATGGCGCGCGCCGCGATCGAGCCGCTGAAGTTCGCGCCGGAGGGGAGACGAGGCCTGGGCGGGGTGCGGGCGAACCGGTATGCCACGATGCCGCTCGCGGAATTCGCGCGGCGGGCGAACGAGGACACTCTCGTCGCCGTGCA
>DASWDK010000154.1:0-2645 GCA_036395335.1 Thermoanaerobaculia bacterium | reverse complement strand
GAAGATCGGTGCCCCGGAGTCCGACATCGCCGGGGTCGCGCAGGAGGACGCCACCTGGCCCGACTCCTGTCTCGGGTGCGTGAAGACGGGGGAGAGCTGCGCGCAGGTCCTGACCCCGGGCTACCGGATCACGCTTCGCGTTCGGGATGCGATCTACGAGTACCACACGAACCGGACCGACCGGGTGCGGCTGTGCGGCCAGTCCGCGGTCTCGCCCGTGCCGGCGCCGGCGATGTAACAAGGCGCCTCCGCGCGCTGCTACTTTTCTCAACGCTCGCGACGCTCTTCGTCCCGCCGACTCTCTTCGCTACGTCGCCGCCCCCCGCGCCAACGCCGACCGTCTCGGCGGGTGCATCCGCCGCCACCTACACGCTCTCTCCCGAGAGGTCCGAGAAGGCGGTCGCCTACTCGCGAGCCCGATATCGCCTCCATTTCATCGCGTCCGCCTGGGAGGTTCTTCTCTTCGTCGCGTTGATCGCCGTCGGCGTGGCTCCGAGGTTCCGCACGCTCGCCGAGCGTGTCTCCCGCAACCGGTTCGTGCAGGCTCTGGTATTCGCTCCTCTCTTCCTGACCATCTGGCGGATCCTCGCTCTCCCGATCGACGCCTACGGACATCACCTTTCGCTCGCTTACGAACAGTCCGTGCAGGGGTGGGGATCCTGGTTCTGGGACTGGCTGAAAGGGCACCTCGTGGGCCTCGCGATCGTGACGCCGCTCGTCTGGCTTCTCTACGGAATCCTGCGGAAGAGCCCGCGGCGGTGGTGGCTCTACTTCTGGCTGGCGACTCTGCCCGTAATCGTCTTCGTGATCTTCATCGCACCGGTCGTCATCGACCCCCTCTTCTTCCACTTCGAGCCGCTGGCGGGCAAGGCGCCCGACCTCGTGACGCAGATCGAGAAGGTCACGGAGCGCGGTGGCCTGCCGATCCCTCGGGAGCGGATGTTCCGGATGGACGCGAGCCGGAAACTGAAGTCGCTGAACGCGTACGTGACCGGATTCGGCGCCTCGAAGAGGGTCGTCGTCTGGGACACGACGCTCGCGCGGATGACGACGCCGCAGACGCTCTTCGTCTTCGGGCACGAGATGGGGCATTACGTGCTCGGGCACATCCCGAAGACGATCGTTTTCGTGGCCGGCGTTCTCCTGGTGATCCTCTTCCTCGCGCAACTCGTCCTGCGGCGCGCGTTCCCCGTTGGAGAGACTCGCTGGGGGATCCGGGAGCTCCCGGACTGGGCATCCCTTCCGGTCCTGCTCCTCTTCCTGTCCGTCGCGAGCGAGCTGTCGTCGCCGGCGATCAACGCGTTCTCCCGCGCGCAGGAGCATGCCGCCGACGTCTATGGTCTCGAGGTCGTCCACGGCCTGATTCCCGACTCGCCGCGCGCGGCGGCGGAGGCGTTCCAGATCCTGGGGGAGATCAACCTCGCGGATCCGCATCCCGGCCGGTTCGTGGAATTCTGGCTGTACAGCCATCCGCCGCTCGCGGAACGCCTCGCGTTCGCGCGGAGCTACGACCCGTGGTCGAAAGGCGAGAAGCCCCGATACATCCGGCGGAGCGCGACGCCGTGACGCCGCGCGCGGTCCTCGAGCGGCTGCTCGCCTGGGCGTCGGGAAGGCCGCCGCGCCCCCGCGGCCTGCGCGGGGCGGGCTACGACTGGGAGCGGCTCGCGGAGAAGAGGCTGACGGAGGCGGGTTATCGGATCCTCGACCGGAACTTCCGCGCGCGTCCGGGCGAGCTCGACTTCGTCGCGGAGGAGAACGGCGTGCTCTGCTTCGTCGAGGTCAAGGGCCGGCGCGGCGTCGGGTTCGGCTCGCCGGCCGAGGCGGTCACCGCCGAAAAGCGCCGCCGAATTTTCCGGACGGCCGAGGTGTGGCTCGCGCGCGAGCGCCGCGGCGACTCCCCGTGCCGTTTCGACGTCGTGGCGATTCTCGAGGGCGAGCGGGGCCCCCGGGTCGAGATCCTGCGCGACGCGTTTCGCGGACCGACGGTCCACCGCCGACGGCGGTGAGCGGTCGAAGGCGTCGGACCGCGTGCTAAGCTTTTTTCTTCCCGCGGAGATCCTTTGAACGAATCGGAGCTCTCGTACAACTACAGCTGTCCGAACTGTCTCTCCGCCTTCTCGATCTCTGTCGAAAAGATCCCTCCGGTGCGGGCCCGATTTCCGTGTGCGAACTGCGGCGATCCGATGGATTTCCCCTCCCGCGATCAGGCGCGGACCCAGGCGCGCCTCCAGGCCGAGGCGGCGAGGAAGGCGGCCGCCGAAGCGGAGCTCGAGAAGACGGGCGCGATCGCGCTCGCCGGCGAAAAGAAGTTCCGGGTGGACAAGCGCGGCTGGGAAGACGATCACTACGATCGCCGCGGAATCCGGAACCTCATCCGGACGGGCGATCTCGCGGAGACCGACCACGTCTTCGCGCCGGACGGGTCATGGGTCGTCGCGGGCGACATGGCGGACTTGAAGCCCCTTTTCGATCTGAAGAGAAAATCGAAGAGCACGCCGCCTCGCTGTTGTCGTACGCACACGGACCGTCTCGCTCATTTTCTCTGCTCCGGCTCCGACCGCCCGCTCTGCGAGGAGTGCGCTCCCGAAAAGACGATCGGCGCGACCGTCGTGCGGATCTGCAGCCATTGCGGCGGCCCGACGGTC
>DASWDK010000153.1:0-15127 GCA_036395335.1 Thermoanaerobaculia bacterium | reverse complement strand
CGCCGCCGCCGGCAGGAGCACGAATGCCCCAAGGACGACGAGCGCCAGACCCGTACATCGAAGAATCAATCCCAGTTTCGGGTTTCCCATATTTTTCTCCCTATCGGTTTGCGACTCCCGAACTCCGATTCGAAAATGTGCTCTTTCGATAATCTCCCCCTCCCTTCCGCTTAGTGCAGTGCTCAAATTCGGTTGCTCCAAGATTTTTTTCAAGAAGTACTTGTCCGCAAGCTCGGGAGCGCCTTCCGCGCGCTCCGGAGTGTCCGGATTCCAACACCTGGAGAGGTCTCGATCAATACGACCTTAGTCGTAGTAGGCAAATCTCCGAGGAGAGCCGAACTGGACGAGAATCGGTCGGTTGTGGTCCCTCGTCCGACCGGACCCCGGAGAGAGAACCCTGGCACGCTTACCCCCCTACCTTCCTCAGCGAACTCTGCCCGACCTGCGCGTCACTCTATAGCAATCCAGGCTTCAATCCAATGTGACGGATGGCACAATAGAGTGGTTTCTTCTTAGCGATTTGAACGCTTTACGGAGGATGGCCCAGATGCGGCCCGTTCCAGGCGGCCGCGGTGCAAGAACCGTTCCCGGCCGGTCGGCTGCGCCATATCCGCGATCGCCCCGGCTGTAGAGACCCGGCGCTCTGATACAAGGACGCCGAATGACCTCGCCTCCCGTTCTGGCCCGGGTCCTCCGAGGCGACCAGGTCGAGTCCCGCCATCGCGGGGACGCGGCCATTGTTGACGATTCGGGAGGGTTGCTGGCGGCCGCCGGCGCCCCGTCCCGGCCGATCTTTCTGCGTTCGGCGGCCAAGCCTTTCCAGGCTCTCCCTCTGCTCGAAGCCGGGGGGGCCGGTCGCTTCCGGTTGAGCGAACGAGAGATCGCGCTCATCTGCGCCTCCCATGGAGGAGAGCCCCGCCACGTCCGGACTGCCCTGCGGCTTTTGGAGAAGGGCGGCTTCCGCGTCCGCGACCTCGTCTGCGGGCCGGACCTGCCCTCGCACGAGCCTTCTGCCCGGGCCCTTCTCGCCCGCGGCGAGCGCCCGACGCGTCTCCACAACAACTGCTCCGGAAAGCACGCTGGACTTCTTCTGGCCTGCCGGCTACTCGGTTTGCCGGCGAAGACCTACTGGCGGCCCGACCATCCCCTCCAGGTTGCGATCCGCCGGAGGCTCGCCGCCTTGAGCTCGTTCCCCGAGGAGAAGATGGACGTCGCGATCGACGGTTGCGGTCTGGCGGTGTACCGCCTTTCGCTCTCCGCGCTCGCGCTCGCCTACGCGAGGCTGATGGCCCGCCGCGTGTCCGGAGAGACGCGGGGGGAGAGGGAGGCGCGCGCGCTGGTCGTCCGAGCGATGTCGAGAAACCCCGACATGGTCGCGGGGACCCGGTTCTTCACGACCGAGTTCCTGCGGGCGGGGGGCGGGCGGTGGATCGGGAAGGAGGGCGCCGAAGGCGTCTACGCCGTGGGTCTTGCCGCCGCGGCCATGGGAGGAAGGGCCGCCGGTATCGCGCTCAAGATCGAGGACGGGGCCGCGCGGGCGCGCCCGGCCGTGACTCTTGCCTTGATGCGCGAAATGCGCTGGCTGCCGGCTGCTGCTCGCCGCGCGCTCCGCGCGTTCGAGTCGCCGCCCGTGCGAAACGCCGCCGGAGCGATCGTCGGATCGATCGAGGCGGAAGTTCCTATAATTCGGCGCGATGTGGCGCCCTGAGCCCGGTCGGTTCTTCGGGCCCGGCGTCGCCGCGGCGTCGCATTAGTCGGCCAGTGCCCTTTCGCAACATCTCGGAGTTCGTCGCCGCACTCGAGGCAGATGGAGACCTCGTCCGCATCGCGCGCGAGGTCTCTCCGAGGCTCGAGATCGCCGAGATCGCGGACCGCGCGGTGAAGGGGGACGGGCCCGCGCTCTTCTTCGAGAACGTGGCCGGATCGTCGATGCCGGTCGCGATCAATCTCTTTGCTTCGCGCCGGCGCATGCTCCGAGCTCTCGATCTCTCCGGTTGGGAGGAATGGGACTCACGGCTGGAGCCTCTTCTCGATCCGAAGCCGCCCGAGGGACTGCTCGAGAAGCTGAAGACGATCCCGAAGCTGACCGAGCTCGCGCACGTCTTTCCGAAGAACGTGCGCTCGGCGCCCTGCCAGGAGGTCGTCCTGACCGGCGACTCCGTCGATCTCGGAAAGTTGCCGGTCCTGACGTGCTGGCCGCAGGACGCCGGCCCTTTCATCACCCTTCCCCTGGTGATCACGCGCGATCCCGCCACCCGCAAGGTCAACGTCGGCGTCTACCGGATGCAGGTCTTCGATCGGAACACGACCGGCATGCACTGGCAGAAGCACAAGGACGGCGCGGGCCAGGCGCGGGGATACGAACGGGAGGGCAGAAGGATGGAGGTGGCGGTCGCGATCGGCGCGGACCCGGCGACGGTTTTCTCGGGCGTCGCGCCGCTCCCGCCCGGAATCTCGGAGTTCCTGTTCGCGGGGTTCGTACGCGGGGAGGGGGTGCCGCTCGTCGACGGAAGGACCGTCGACGTACCGGTGCCGGCGGACGCGGAGATCGTGCTCGAAGGCTACGTCGATCCGGGGGAGCGCCGGCGCGAAGGTCCGTTCGGCGACCACACCGGGTTCTATTCGCTGGACGACGACTTCCCGGTCTTTCACGTGACGGCGGTGACCCGCCGCCGCGAGCCGGTTTATCTGACGACCATCGTCGGCAAGCCGCCGATGGAGGACGGCTTCCTGGGAGAGGCGGTCGAGCGTCTCTTTCTTCCGCTCGTGCGCCGGATGATCCCGGAGCTCGTCGACATGCACCTGCCGGTCGAGGGGATCTTCCACAACCTGATGCTCGTCTCGATCGACAAGCGGTATCCCGGTCACGCCCGCAAGACGATGCACGCGATCTGGGGCACGGGGCAGATGATGTTCACCAAGACGATCGTCGTTTTCGATCGGGACGTGGATCTGCGCAATTTTCCGGAGGCGCTCTGGCGGACGCTGACCGCGATCGATCCGGAGCGCGACATCGAGTTCGTTCACGGACCGGTGGACGAGCTCGATTTCGCCGCGCGCCTGCCCTGCTACGGCAGCAAGATGGGAATCGACGCGACCCGGAAATGGAAGGAGGAGGGGTTCCTCCGCCGCTGGCCGGACGAGATCGTCATGAGCGCGGACGTCCGCAGCCGGATCGATGCGATCTGGTCGGAGCTCGGGATACGCCTTCGGCGTTGACCCGGAACCGGAGACCCGGACTTGAGGAGCGCTGTTAGAATCGAGGGCTCGGTGGGTACGCAATTGAAGGTCCTCGTCGTCGATCCCGATTCCGAATCGCGCGACGCGCTGCGCCGCGCCTTTCCCGACGCCGGAGGGCAGGTCCGGAGCGTCGGCTCGGCTCTCGAGGCCGGCCGACATCTTTCGGAATTCCTGCCCGACGTCGTCGTCGTGGCCCTCGATCTTCCCGCGGCGGACGTCGAGAGCCTGCTCGCCGAGGCGCGCCGGCGCAAGCCGCATCGCGCCGCCTGGGCGCTCGCTCCGGCGGGCCGGTTCGAGGACGCAATGGCGGCGATCGAAAACGGCGCCGACGATTTCCTCTGGAGGCCGGTTTCCACCGCGCGCGTTGCTCTCCTCTCGGAGAATTTCCGGCGCCGCCGGGAAGAGCGGGAGCGCGGCGAGGAAACTCGACTGAGGCTCGCCCGCGTCGAGGCCGCGGTCGCTCTGCCCGGTCGCTCGTCGCGCTGGGCCGGAGCGATGGCTGCGATCGAGCGCCTTGCGGCGGAGCGCGCGGTGCTCGTCACGGGAGAAGAGGGCACGGAGAAGGAAACCGCGTCGAGGTTCCTGCACCGTCTCTCTCCGCGCGGCGCCGAGCCGTTCGTGAAAGCAGCGGACGGAGAGGAGTTCGTGGAGGCGCTCGCGAGAGCGGGGAGCGGCACCCTCTCCGTGACCGGCATCGATCGGCTGTCCCCTGCCGTCCAGGAGATGGTCCTCGCGGCTCTCGACGCCGGGACCGGACCCGGCCTCGTCCTGTCGGCGGAGCGCGATCCTGCGGAAGCCGTGCGGCGCGGCGATCTCACCGCGGCGATCGTCGATCGCCTCGAGGGATGCGTCGTCCATCTGCCGCCGCTCCGCGAGCGGGGCGACGACGTCGCGCGGCTCGCGCGGCACTTCCTCGAGGAGGCGAGCGGCACGGCGGCGTTCGACCCGGAAGCCATGGACGCCCTGACCACGCACGACTGGCCGGGCAACGTCACCGAACTCCGGGAGGCGGTCCGGCGCGCGGCCCGGCTCGCCGAAGGACCGACGATCGGTCCGACGGTCGTCCGCTCGGTCCTCGGGCGGCCGCTCGCGGCACGCGGGTCGCGAAGGCGGAAGGTCCCGGTCGTGCGCATCGCGGTCGGCGACTCGCTCGCCGACGTCGAGCGCCGGCTGATCCAGAAGACGCTCGAGTTCGCCCGCGGCAACAAGCGCAAGACCGCCGAGCTCTTGAAACTTTCTCTGAAGACGATCTACAACAAGATCAAAGAGTACGGGCTCGAGCACTAGATCTCGGAGCGAGCGGCCCGCCGCGCGTACAATCGACGCGTGCGTGAAGATCGCCGGCCGAGCCTCTGGAAGTCCCTGAAGCGCGCGCTCGCCGGACCGGCGGCCGGGAGTCCCTCGGAAGAGCCCGCGTCCGTTCCGCGTGCCGAGCCGGGGGCCTCCGTGCCTCCTGCGCCGGCTCTTCCCGACTTGCGCGAAGCTCCTCCATTTCTCGTGGAGACCGAGCCGGCCGTGGAGGTCCCGCCCGAGCCAACGCGGGAAGCGCCGGCCACGGAGTCGCCGCAGAAGGGAGCGGGACGCCCGTCTCCCACGCCGACAGAAACCGGGGGTGCTTCCGCGCCGCCGACGCGGCTCGCTCGCGGTCTCGCGTCGTTTTCGCGCAGGAACCCGGAGAGAGAAAAGAAGTTCGCGCATCTTCTCCACGACAATCCGTCGGACGAGAAAAGGGAATCTCCGTCGCCCGGGCGGCGGAGCTGACGGGTTCCGTGGCTCCGATGCGAACGCCGCAGGACCTCACTTCCGAGGTCCGTCGCATCCGGGAACGGGCCCGGTCGCTCTCCGGCTTCTGGATCTCCGAGTTCGCGGCGGCGATCGCCTCTCTCGAATGGGCTCTCGGTAAGCGGGACGAGTCGCCTTCCGAGGATCTCGGTTCGCCGGCGAGCGAGCACGGAAAAATCGCCGGGCGACTGCTCGAGGCGGTGGCGAAAGAAGCGAAGAAGCCGACGAGAGTTTCGAAGCCGAAGAAGACTTCGGAGCCGAAGAAGAGGTAGCGGCCTCGTTCAGCCCCGGCGCAGGTTGAGCCGGACGGCCTGTTGCTGGAACCGGCGGGCATCGGGAAACCTCTTCATGGCGGCAAGAACGTTCGCGTAGGTGGAGGTGCCGCGGACCCGAGCGATCTGCCACTGCCAGGACTTCGGCGTCTCGAGCAGCATCCGCTCGATCGCGTCTCGCCTTTCCAGGAAGGCCAGCGTGGAGCGCCCGATCGCTTCTTCGTTTCCGTCGCGCCGCACGGCGATGACCGATGTTTCGTCGTAGTACACGACCGCCCAACGGGAGTCGCTCGCAAGAAAACGCACCAGCGCCTGATGGTTTGGCCACCAGTGAAACAGAAAGGCGGTCTGGACCCCGCGGCGATCCATCTCGGACTGCCACTCGTCCGGTCGCTGCACCTCGCGAATGTAGGGCCCGAGAAAGTCCACGCCGTACACTTCACCGCGGCCATCGATGTAGACGCCGCCGGGAATCGGCTGCGCCCAGGTCAGATACCCGCCGGTCGTGAAGTCGTTGAAGAGCGGCCCCGGCAGTCTCTGCTCCTTCAGGAAGGCCGCCGCCCGGACGGGAAAGTACATCTCGATCATGCCGAGCCCGAACTCGTGGAACTCGTTGTTCGTGCGGTAGAAGCCGTTTGAGACGACGAACCAGCAAGCCGCGACGAGTGCTGGAACGAGAACCACGGCGAGCGCGCGACGAGCGGCCGCGGTCACCGCGGCGGGCGCGATTCGAATGCGCTCGGCGAGCACGGCAAGGCAGCTCGCGATGCAAGGACCGCCGGCCATCGCGAGGAGTGCCATGTTTCTTCTCGCGAGAGTCGAGAGATATCCGACCCCCACGAGAAGGGCAAGGTCGGAGAGATCGACGTGCCGTGCCGGCTCGGACCGCTCCTGCGCGGATCGGGCGGGTTGGGATGGAGCGGCGTCGCGACGTCGTCGGGCGCGTTCGTGTCGCCGGCGGTCGGCTCGGCGGGCGCCCTTTGCGGGACCGGCG
Organism: Thermoanaerobaculia bacterium; assembly: GCA_036395335.1. Lineage (GTDB taxonomy): Bacteria > Acidobacteriota > Thermoanaerobaculia > UBA5066 > Gp7-AA6 > Gp7-AA6. Next base: position 8,839 of record DASWDK010000153.1, on the reverse strand, counting down.
GCCGATGCCGGTCGTCGAAACGCCGTGAGGAGGAGCGCCGCGAGCGCGACCGCGACGGCAAAATAGAAGAAGACCCGGTAGGCGCGGATCGAGTACGTCACGAAGTAGCCTTCGAACGGGCGGGCAAGCTCACCGATCGACCGGAAGAAGGGATAGGCGCCGTTCATCTCCGAGATCAGGACGAACGGGAAGAGAGCGCCTTTCAGTCCGAACGGATTGACGACCGTGGCCAGAAGGGCTGCCGCTCCGCTTGCCAGCACGCGCGAGCGCACGCGCGGGTCCACGGAACGGCGCCATCCCGGCGGAAGAACGGCGAAGTCCGACAGGAGCGTCCCGGCCATCTGGCATGCAATCACGACCTCGCCGACGATGAAGAGGGAATGGCAGTTGGCGAACAGACACATGACCACGGGCAGGAGCCAGAGTCTCTTGCGGCCGGCGACGCGGCCGGTGGCGTAGAGCCAGAGAATCACCTGAATGAGCAGGTACGAAACCATTTCCGGCCGGATCGCGAAACGCTCCTGCGAGATGACGACGGCCCAGGCTCCGAGCAGAGCTGCCGGGACCGGCCCCACGTGGCGGCGAAGATTCACGAGAAGGAGTGCAATGGCCGCGGAATAGGTCGCGGCGGCGGCGAGCACGAGCAGGGAGGGGCCACCGAGCCGGTACAGTCCGTAGATCAGGACGTCGAAAAGCCACTGGACGTTCGTCCAGGCGTGGTCCCGCACGGTCCAGGACAGAGGATCGTGGGAGGGCACGGAACCGTGTGTGACGATCCACCGGCCGCTCGCCAGATGCCACCAGGTATCCGAGTTGTCGAGCCGGCGCAGAGCGAGCGAAGCGACCAGTGCGACGACGAGAGCCGGCAGCACGCGCTCCAGGCGGTCGATCACGTCTCGTGCGCGCGGCCAAATGGCAGAGGACCGGAGGTCCATGGAACGGACGAGGTTCTGATCCGCTAGTTGTTGACGGCGAAGAGGGCCGCCGCCAGCCGTTCGCCCTTCGGTCCGGACTGGCGAGTCGCCTCGTACGCGACCCGGCCGGCGGGCACGCCCCCCTCGGCGATCTTTCGTGCGCGATCGAGCTCGCGCTTGACGACGCTCTCGAGGCTCATGTAGCTGCCCCAGCCCTTCTGAAGCGTGCCGTTCACGGACAGGCCGGGCGTGCTGCCGAGCTCGATCGATGCGGCAAGCGCCCCCTCGTACTTGATCTGTTCCGTCACCGCCTCGTCGTCCATGTCGCGCTGGAAACGCGCGACGTCGAGGCTGAGCGCCCGGGCGTGGGCGACGAGGTCCGCCTCCTCGCGCTGACCGGGGTTCGCGAACAGGAGGTCGTGGAACTCCCAGAACTTTCCTTGCCGGAAGGCGGCGAGCGAGGCCGCGGCGAGGCGCGCGGCCCGGCCGTGGATCGCGAGGGCGTTCTGCTTCAGGACGATGCGGACGTCGTTGGGGTACTTACGGGCGAGGTACTTGATGGGCTCCACGACCCGGGGACAAACGGGGCATTGGAAGTCGGTGAAAAGGAAGATCCGAACCGGCGCGTTCTCCGGCCCACACGCCGGAGACGTTCCGGGCGTTCCGTCGAGCCCGGCCACCAGCGCCGGGGCGGGCTCGACCGCCAGCGGCAGCGGCGGAGTGCTGCCCGGTTTGGCTTCCAGGCCGATCAGCTCCTGAGGGGTCAGAGCCGGCGGCTCTTCCGACATGAGCGCAGGCGTTGCGCTCGTTATCGTGGTTCCGGCTGTCGTCACGGGTTTCTTGACGGCGCTCGCGGAGCATCCCGCGGCGAGGCTGATCGCGAGGACGGCGAGACTCCGTATCGTCATGTTCGTCATGGCGGGTAGGGTACCGCGACCGGGACGTGGTGCCGGAGGTGGGAGTCGAACCCACACGCCCGGGAGGGGCGGGGGATTTTGAGTCCCCTGCGTCTGCCATTCCGCCACTCCGGCCGAGATCGCATGATAGCGGCAAGCCTCCCGCGACGAATGGGGGACGTCCGGCGCGGCCGACGCGAGACCCGGGAAAGTTGAGTTTTTCGAGGGTTTTCTCTATAATCCGCTGCTCCGCAGTTCTTTATTGTTTTTGTTTGAGGAGGTTTCTGTGGGATTTCGAGTCGGAGAGAAGGTCGTCTACCCGAATCACGGCGTGTCCGTGGTCGAAAAGATCGGCGAAGGCTTCGTGACGGACTCGGCCCCGGTTTCTCCGCGCAGCTTCTATCATTTGCGCCTTCTGGCGAACAACTCCAAGGTCATGGTTCCAATCGGGAACACCGATCTGATCGGCTTGCGGCGGCTCACCCAGCGGAAAGACGTCTCCGGTCTCATGAAGACTCTGTCCGACGGCCGCTTCTCGGCGACCGGCGACTGGAAGGGCCGCTACAAGCAGAACCTCGACAAGATGAAGAGCGGCCGGCTGCACGACATCGCGGACGTCCTGAAGACCTTGAACTTCATCATGACGCGCAAGACCCTCTCCTTCCGCGAAAAGAAGATGTACGAGCGCGCCAAGTACCTGATCGTCTCGGAGATCGCCGTCATCAACAACATGGACGAGGGAGAGGTGGAGAGGCTCGTGGACCGGGCGCTGGCGAAGTCCGCACAGATCCGGGCGGCCAGCCACTGACCCGTCTCGGATAAGATCTCGACCGAAAAGGAGGCGCCGGCCTCCTTTTCTTTTGGGATCGGTCTCGGGACTAGAATCGCCGCGATGAGACGGCTCGTTCCCGTGATCACCTTCGCTGCCGCCGCGGCCATGGGATCACTCCTGGCCGACACCCTTTCGGACGTTCTCAAGGCCGACCTCGCCCGGGAACGGCGCCGGCTGGCCGCCGACGCCTCCCAGCTCGCCGACGTGTCGCGCCGCCTCGAGACGGCCACATCGGATCTCTCCGCCGCCAGCCGCGCGGTCGCGGACCTCGTGGGCCGCCCCGACGCCAGCGGCGAAGAAATCACCCGCCGCGAGGACGCGGTCGCCGGGGCGGAGCAGGAGCTGCGTACGCTCCTGGATCGCCGACGGATCGTCGTCGAGCGGATCCTGGAGCGTCGGCGCAACGTCGCGCTCTTGGACGCCGAGCTGCGTGGGAAGGCGCGGCCCGCCGCCACGGCCGACCTTCTCACCGGCCGCTGGACGGTCTCCCTCGAGCCCGGTGAACAGCGCGGGATCTTCCGGATGTCGCTCGACGGCACTCTCGTGTCGGGCGACTACACGCTGGAAGGGGGCTTCTCCGGGTCGCTGCGGGGCACGCTCATCGGCGACCGGCTGCGGGTCGAGCGCGTCGACTCGCAGCTCGGTTTCGTCGGGATCTTCTACGGACGCCTCGCCCGGGACGGAAGCGCGATCGCCGGCACGTGGGAGTCGACCACCTTCGGCGTGGGTGCGGCCGGCTCGGGACGCTGGCGCGCGGTTCCGCTCAAGGAAGAGACGGAAGAGTCGCCGTGACCACCGGGCGGCGGCTTCCGATCCTGTCGGTCTTGGTCGGCGCGCTTCTCGGATTCATCGGCGGGTATTTCGCCGGAGGCGGAGGGCGTCCGGTGATTGCGCCGGCCGCAGTGGCACCCGAAAGCGCCGCCGGAAGTCTCCCGGATCTCCAGCGCGCCGTGGAGAAAGATCCGGAGAACCCGCAACTCCTGATCGCACTCGGCAACGCGTGGTACGACCGGGAAGACTGGGACCGCGCGATCCAGGCCTACGAAAAGGCGCGCCGCAAGGCGCCGGGGAACCCGAACCTCCTCTCCGACCTCGGCGCCGCCTACCGGAACCGTGGCGATTTCGACAGAGCGGTCCCGCTGTTCGAGCGGGCGCACGAGAATGACCGGGAGCACTGGCAGTCGCTCTTGAACCTCGTGCTCCTCCACGCCTACGACCTGCACGATGCGGCGGGAGCGCAGCGCTGGTTCGACGAACTGAAGCGTCGCTACCCGGAGATCCCCGACCTCGAGAGGATCCAGGAGCGCATTTCGACTCTGCGGGCGTCGTGAGCCGCGTCGCCCTCTTCGTCTTCCTCGTCTTTTTCCTTCTCGCCCTCCTGCGACTGGCGCGTCCGTTGCTCCACGCGGGTCGAGCGAGGTTCGGCCGTTCTGTGCCCCGCCCTCACGAGGCCGAGATGGTGCGCGACCCCATCTGCGGCACCTGGATCGATCGCCGGCTGGCCCTGATGGGACGGCGGGGGGGCGAGACCGTTTCCGTCTGCTCGGAGAAGTGCCTCCGCGAGCTCGAGTCCGCATGAGCGGGCTCCTCTTCGACCGGGAAGACCGGAAGCGAGCCGCAGTGGAGAGCTCGGCGGGAGCGCCTCTCGCGGACCGGATGCGACCGCGCTCGCTCGACGAGGTCGAAGGCCCCGGGGAGGTCGTCGGCACGAACGGCTTCCTCTTCCGTGCGATTGCCGAAGATCGGGTGCCGTCGCTCATCTTCTGGGGTCCTCCCGGCGTCGGGAAGACGACGCTGGCGAGATTGATCGCCGCCCAGACCTCCTCCCGATTTCTCGCCTACTCCGCGATCGCGACGGGCGTCCGAGAGATGCGCGAAGTCCTTGAGGCGTCGCGGGCGCTCAAGGCAAAGGCAGGGCAGCGGACGATCCTGTTCTTGGACGAGATTCATCGTTTCAACCGGGCGCAGCAGGACGTCTTCCTTCCGTACGTCGAGACCGGCGACGTGATCTTGATCGGCGCCACCACGGAAAACCCCTCCTTCGAGCTGAACGGCGCGCTTCTCTCCCGCTGCAAAGTCGTCGTGCTGGAGCCGCTGTCGCCCGACGCGATCGTCCGGATCGTCCGCCGCTCCCTCGAGGACATCCCGCGAGGCTTGGGTTCGCGCGACTTCCGGCTCGACGACGAGGCGCTGTCGTTCATCGCGCAGACCGCGGGCGGCGACGCGCGCCGCGCGTTGAACCTCCTCGAGGCCGCCGCCGCCGACGCGGAGACCTCAAAGACCCGCACGATCGACGCCGCGCGCTTGAAAGACCTGCTTCAGCGCAAGGTCCTCCTCTACGACAAGGCGGGGGAGGAGCACTACAACCTGATCTCGGCGCTCCACAAGTCGATGCGCGAATCCGACCCGGACGCGACCGTGTACTGGATGGTGCGGATGCTCGAAGCGGGGGAGGAGCCGCTCTATCTCGCGCGGCGGATCGTGCGCTTCGCTTCCGAGGACGTCGGGCTCGCCGATCCGAGGGCGCTCTCGATCTCTCTGGACGCCAAGGAGTCCTACGATTTCCTCGGCTCGCCCGAGGGGGAGCTGGCTCTCGTCGAAGCCGCGGTCTACTGCGCGCTCGCCCCCAAGTCGAACGCTGTCTACATCGCCGAAGGGGAGGCGAAGAAAGATGTGGCGGAGCGCCCGGCGGAACCGGTGCCCCACGTCGTCCGAAACGCCGTGACGCGCCTTATGAAAGACGTCGGGTACGGCCGCGGCTATCGCTATGCGCACGACGAGCCGGAGGGAGTCGGCGGAATCGAGTGCCTGCCCGACCGCCTGCGCGGAAGGCGCTACTACAGGCCCGGAACGTCGGGAGAGGAAGCCGAGCTCTCGCGAAGACTCGAGGAAGTGCTGGAGACGAGAAGAAAGAAGAGCCGGGAAACGGATGACGGGAAGGGGGAAACGAAGCATTAGCTTTCGTTTTCCCGTTTTTGTTTCCCGCTTTACGGCTCCTCTCTCCGGTAGTTCGGCGCTTCCTTCGTGATGATCACGTCGTGCGGGTGCGACTCCTTCAGCCCAGCTGAAGTGACCCGTACCATCTTCGACTTCGTCCGCAGCTCCTCGATCGTTCGCGCGCCGGTCAACCCCATCCCGCTGCGCAGCCCGCCGGTCAACTGGTGGATCATCCCCTCGACCGAGCCCTTGTAGGGCACCATGCCCTCGATGCCCTCCGGCACGAGCTTCGAAAGCGAGGCGTCGGTCGAGGCTTCGACCCCCATCGACTCCTGGAAGTAGCGGTCCGAGGAGCCCGACTTCATCGCCGCGAGAGACCCCATGCCGCGATACGCCTTGAAAGTGCGTCCCTGATACAGGATCGTCTCGCCCGGCGACTCCTCGGTTCCGGCGAGCAGCGATCCGATCATCACGGCATGCGCGCCCGCCGCGATCGCTTTGACCACGTCTCCGGAGAACTTGATGCCGCCATCGGCGATGAGGGGCACGCGCGTTCCCCGGGTCGCCCGCGCGCACTCGCGGATCGCGTGGATCTGCGGAACGCCGGCTCCCGTGACGACGCGGGTCGTGCAGATCGAGCCGGGCCCGATACCGACCTTGACCGCGTCCGCGCCGAGCCTCACGAGGTCGCGCGCGCCCTCTTCCGTCGCGACGTTGCCCGCGATGATCGGCGTCGCGGAGAACTTCTTCCTCAGCAGCTTCAAAGCGTCCAGGACCCCCTGGCTGTGGCCGTGCGAGGAATCGAGCACGAGGACGTCCACCTGCGCAGAGACGAGCTCGGATGCCCGCTCGACCAGGTCGTTGGCGACCCCGACCGCGGCGCCAACGCGCAGCCTCCCCAGCCGGTCCTTCGCGGCGCTCGGGTACTTGATGGCCTTCTGGATGTCCTTGACGGTGATCAGGCCCTTCAGGTTGCCGTTTCGGTCCACGACGAGCAGCTTCTCGATCCGGTGTCGGTGGAGGAGCTCTTTCGCCTGCTCGAGCGTCGTTCCAACGGGCGTCGTGATGAGACGCTCCTTGGTCATTCGCGAGGAGATCGGCCGGTCGAGACGCGTCTCGAACCGCAGGTCACGGTTCGTCAGGATGCCGACGAGCTTGCCCTTCTCGTCGATGACGGGAACCCCCGAGATCTTGAACCGCGCCATCAAATCGAGCGCCTCGGCGATCCTCTGCTCGGGGCGCACCGTCACCGGATCCACGATCATTCCGGACTCGGATCGCTTGACCCGGTCCACCTCTTCGGCCTGCTCGGCGATCGAGAGGTTCTTGTGGATAACGCCCAGGCCGCCCTGCTGCGCCATCGCGATCGCGAGGCGCGACTCGGTGACCGTGTCCATCGCCGCGGAGACGATCGGGATGTGCAGGGGGACGGAGTCGGTCAACCGCGTGCGGAGATCCACGTCGCGCGGGTGAGCGCGCGACCGCGCCGGGAGGAGCAGGACGTCGTCGAAAGTGAGCGCGAGCGGCAGGGTCTCGCCTCGACCGCGAAGAGAGACGCGCGGGCGTGCCATCAGGCTCCCGCCGCGGCGGCGCCGTGACACTTCTTGTATTTCTTGCCGGAGCCGCATGGGCAGGGGTCGTTCCGGCCGACCTTCGGGCCCGCGCGATGGATTGTCTCGACCTTCGCGTCCTGGCCTCCCGAGGCGGCCGCGCCGTAGGAGTAGTTCACGTTCGCGCGGCGGCGCGAGGGCATCGCGACGGGTGCGTGGCGAGCCTCTTCGTCGACGAGCTCGCCTTCCGCTTCGCGGATCACCGGCTGGAGGCGGAAGAGGTACTGGACGATCTGGTCCTCGATCCGCTCCTTCATCAGGGTGAAAAGCTCGAAGGACTCCTTCTTGTACTCGACCAGAGGATCGCGTTGTCCGTAGCCGCGCAGCCCGATGCCTTCTTTCAAGTGGTCGATGGCGAGCAGGTGATCCTTCCACTGCTGGTCGACGACCTGCAGCATCACGAACCGCTCGTGGAGGCGCATCGTCTCGGAGCCGAGGACCTTTTCCTTGGCCTCGTAGATTTCGGAGAGCGCCGCCAGGAGCGTCTCTCGGATCTCGTCCCGGCCCTTGCCGGTCAAGTCCAGCGTCCCGGCGTCGATGCCGAAATACTCCTTGAGGTCAACGTCGAACGCGGCCATGTCCCACTCGTCGAACGACTTGTCCTCCGGCAGATTCCGGCCGAGGGTGTAGTCGAGAATGACGTCCGCGAGCGCGAGGATTTCGTCCTTGCTCTGATCGCCTTTCAGGATGTCGCGCCGCAGACCGTAGATCTCCTCGCGCTGCCGATTCATCACGTCGTCGTACTCGAGCAGGTGTTTGCGGGTCTCGAAGTTTCGCCCTTCGACCTGCTTCTGCGCCCGCTCGATGGCCCGGGAGACCATCCCGTGCTCGATCGGAACGCCTTCCTCCATTCCGAGCTTGCGCATGATGTTCTGGAGGCGGTCGGAGCCGAAGATGCGCATCAGGTCGTCTTCGAGCGAAAGGTAGAAACGCGACGAGCCGGGATCGCCCTGGCGGCCGCTCCGGCCGCGGAGCTGGTTGTCGACGCGGCGGGACTCATGCCGTTCGGTCCCGAGGATGTGCAGGCCCCCCGCGGCCAGGACCTTCTCGCGGTCTTTCGTCGCCTCGGTGCGGAGCTCCCCGGAGAGCGCGGTGAACTCCTCTGGAGAATTCGTCTCCGCGCGCCGGTGCTCGGCGAACGCGTCGGGGTTGCCGCCGAGCACGATGTCGGTTCCGCGGCCTGCCATGTTCGTCGCGATCGTGACGGAGCCCGACTTGCCCGCCTGCGCGACGATCTCGGCCTCCTTCTCGTGGAACTTCGCGTTCAGGACGACGTGTGGCACCTTGCGGGTCTTCAGGAGTCCCGAGAGCCGTTCGGACTTCTCGATCGAGACCGTACCGACCAAGACCGGCTGGCCCTTTTCGCGGAGAGCCACGATCTCGTCGGCCACGGCGTCGAACTTCTCCCGCTCGGAGGCGTAGACGACGTCCTGGTGGTCGATGCGGATCATCGGCATGTTGGTCGGAACGACCACGACGTCGAGCTTGTAGATCTGGTGGAATTCCCCTGCCTCGGTGTCCGCGGTGCCGGTCATGCCCGCCAGCTTTTCGTAGAGGCGGAAGTAGTTCTGGAGCGTGATCGTCGCGAGCGTCTGGTTCTCGCGCTCGATCCGGACTCCTTCCTTCGCCTCGACCGCCTGGTGGAGGCCG
>DASWDK010000152.1:0-1796 GCA_036395335.1 Thermoanaerobaculia bacterium | reverse complement strand
CTCGCGTTTCGGCCTCGGATCACGTCCAGGAGACGATCTGTGTCGCCCATGAGCGGGGTGGGAGGCGCGCGGCCCGAGAAAAACCTGTGCCCCAGGTCAGTGCTTGCGCTTCTCCCTCTGGATCTCGAGGTACCACGGCGTCGGCAGCTTCACACCGCCCTTCCGGAGCGCCTCTTTCGCGTCTTCGACGTGGTCCTCCGTCGTCGAAATCGTGAAGATTTTCGTGCCCGGCTTGACGCGGGCCGCGGTCCCGACCGCGGCGCCGAACGCCGCGCGCATGCCCTCGGAGATGCGGTCGGCCCCTGCGCCCGTCGCAATCTTGTTTTCGCGCAACACGTTGTGCGGGTAAAGCCGGAGCTTCAGATGATACGCGTTGCCGGCCTTCTTCGCGATGTACCGGTTCGCGGAGATGCGTGCGGATTCGAGAGCGATGTGCCGGATCTGGCACGCCTCCCGCGCGACGAGGTGGATCTTCACCGGAAACGTCCCGCGGAGATCGCCGATATCGAATTGGCTGATCCGGATGCCGGGGACGCCGCCCATGTACTCCTTCCGGGTGTAGGCTTGGCCGCGAATCTCGCGATACATGCTTCCCGGCTTTCGCGTCATGGTCCGAGAACCGCTCGAAGGGGCGAGCGCTATTTAATCCTTGGCCGGGGCGGGAGATTTCGTTGGGGTCGGACGCGCGACTCTCGCGGTCTTGCGTCGCCGAGCGCGTCGTCCGAAAGTCATCACGAGGCCCAAGACGGCCATGGCCGGTCCGCCGATCAGGGCGGTCAGGGTCCACCGGTTCTGGCTGATCAGGACGAAGTCTCCAGAAACCTGTTCGACCTCCGGGAAAATGTACGTCGTTGCGAGAATGAGGCCGCCGAGGAATGTCAAGGCCCCCGCGATCGTGAGGGCGATGCCCGCCGCCCCCGTGGATCGGAGTTCCATCACCGAGGAGCCGCCTAGAGAGGTCGAATCGCAAGAAACTTGCGATTTGGTTCGGATTTCAGGAAATTATTAAGAGCCGCGCTAGGTGTGGCCCGGAGCGCCATGCTCCTCGTGAAGCTCGGCGGGAGCGTCCTCACGGACAAGTCGCGCCTCCGGACCCCTCGACGTGCCGCAATCCGCCGCCTCGCGCGGGAGCTCGCCGCGGTACGGAAGCCGCTGCTCGTCGTGCATGGGGCGGGATCGTACGGTCACATCCTCGCGCGGAAGCACAAGCTGCATGAGGGCGGCGCCACCGGGGCGAAACGGTCCGCCGCCGCCCGCGTCCAGGCGGATGTGAAAGCGCTGGATGCGCTCGTGGTCGACGCGCTGATCGATGCCGGCTTGGCCGCCGTCCCGATTCCGCCTTCGGCGGTCCTGAGCCTCGACGACGGCCGCGTGTCGTCGATCGACCTGACCCCGTTCCTCGAGTTCTCGTCGATGGCCTTCACCCCCGTGACGTTCGGCGACGTCGTGCGCGATGTCCGCCGCGGTTTCTCCATCTGCTCCGGCGACCTTCTGATGCTCGAACTGGCGCGTGCGTTCCGGCCGGAGCGGGCCGTGTTCGTCGCCGACGTCGACGGCATCTTCACGTCGGATCCGAAGCGACGGCGTGGCGCGAGGTTCCTCGAGGCGGTGGGGCCGGCGGAGTTCGGCCGGATCGAATTCGCGGCGTCCCCGCGGACGGATGTCACGGGCGGAGTCGAGCAAAAGGTGCGCCGGATGGTCGAGATTGCCGCGCACGTCGGCGAGTGCGTCATCGTCAACGGTAACGTAAAGAACCGAGTCCGGGATGCCCTGCGGGGCCGGCGGGTCGTCGGCAC
>DASWDK010000151.1:0-5799 GCA_036395335.1 Thermoanaerobaculia bacterium | reverse complement strand
TCTCCGACCGGCAGTGCGTGCCGCGGGCGGGACATCTGTTCCGCGCCGTCACCGCGGCGACGCTGGAGTTCGTGCTCTTCATCGCCGATCAGCCGATCGAGCGGACGAGGGATGAAGCAACGGGACTGAATTTGTGGCGGGTCTAAGCTCCCCGATCACTCCATCGGGGGGTTGTACGCCGGGATGCCGGTCACGGCCTCGCCGATCACCAGAGTGTGGATGTCGTGCGTTCCTTCGTACGTGTACACGCTCTCGATGTTCGCCAGGTGGCGGAACACCGGGTACTCGTTGACGACGCCGTTCGCGCCGAGCGTCTCCCGGGCGAGCTTCGCGCACTCGCGAGCCACCCACACGTTGTTGCGCTTCGCCATCGAAACGTGGTGCGGCTTCATCGTCCCATCGTCCTTCATCTTCGCGAGCTTCCAGGCGAGGAGCTGACCCTTCGTGATCTCCGAGATCATCCACGCGATGCGTTCCTGGACGAGCTGGTGGGCCGCGATCGGCCGGTCCCGCCACTGCTTGCGCGATTTCGCGTACTCGAGCGCGGTCTGGTACGTCGCCATCGCGCTGCCGAGCGCGCCCCAGGCGATGCCGTAGCGGGCCTGGGTCAGGCACGACAGAGGTCCGCGAAGGCCCTCGACCTCCGGAAGAACGCTCTCCGCCGGCAGGCGGCAGTCTTCGAAGGCGAGCTGCGAGGTCACCGACGCGCGCAGCGACATCTTTCCCCGGTGCTCGAACGTCGAGAATCCGGGCGTCCCGCGCTCGACCAAGAAGCCCCGGATCACGCCGTCGAGCTTGGCCCAGACGACCGCGACGTCCGCAATCGACCCGTTCGTGATCCAGGCTTTCGCGCCGTTCAGCACGAAGCCGTTGCCGTCCTTCCGCGCCGTCGATCGCATGCCGGCCGGATTGGAGCCGAAGTCCGGCTCGGTGAGGCCAAAGCACCCGATCGCCTCGGCGGACGCGAGCTTCGGGATCCAGCGATCCTTCTGCTCGGTTGAGCCGAACGCATGAATCGGATACATCACGAGCGCCGACTGCACCGAGACGAACGAACGCAGGCCGGAATCGCCGCGCTCGAGCTCCTGCATGATCAACCCGTAGGCGACGTTGTCGAGGCCAGGCAGCCCGTAGTCCGAGAGCGTCGCCCCGAAGAGGTGCATCCCGGCCATTTCCGGGACGAGCTCCTTCGGGAACCGCCCTTCCCAGGCGGCTTCCTCGATGATCGGCAGGACCCGGTCCTCCACCCAACCGCGGACGGTGTCGCGGACGAGGCGCTGCTCCTCGGTCAGGAGGGCATCGAAGCCCAGGTAGTCCACGCCTTCGAACGGCATTTTCGAGCGCCGAATGCTATCAGCTGGGGGGAGGGGAAAGCGGAGACCGGACAGCTGATACCTTACTCCCGTGAGCGTTTTCACGGGCGGCTCCGCCTACGCGATGGTTCGGGACATCGCCGACGGCTTCATCATCGCGAGCGAGCTCACATTCAAACCGTTCGGCGCCGGAGATTTCGCGCTCTTCTCGCAGGAGGCGGACAAGCTTCTGCGGGAGATCCGCGGCAACCCGCCGCCCTCGACGGACGTCGACGCGACGCAGAAGCGCCAGCGGCGCATGCAGCGGGTCACGCACGCCATGACGATGGCCCGAAACGTCCAGACGCGGCGCCTCTAATCGGTTCGGCGCACCAGGAAGCTTGGAAGCGGAGCCGGCGGTCCGAACGACGTCCCCGCCGGGAACGCGCGAGGCTCTCCTCGTCGCTGTCTTTTTCATCGCCGCGACGGTCGCTCTCACCTGGCCGCAGGCCGCCCGGATGGGAAGCGGCCTGGGGGACCTCTTCGACGCAAAGCTGAACGCCTGGATCTTCCACTGGGACTATCACCAGACCTTCCGCGACCCGCTCCACCTCTTCGACGCCAACATCTTTCATCCCGCTCGCTACGCTCTCGCCTTCTCCGAGAATCTGCTCGGCGCCGCAGTCTTCGGCTTTCCACTCTTTTCGACCGGAGTGTCGACGCTCTTCGTCTACAACTTCCTCTTCCTCCTCGGCATGTTTCTCTCGGCGATGTCGGCGTGGGCGCTCGCCCGCGAGATCACGGGCAACCCGGCCGCCTCGCTCCTCGCCGGGATGGTCTTCGCCTTCGTGCCCTGGCGCCTCGCCCAGATCCCGCACATCCAATTCCAGTGGGGTCCGTTCCTCCCGCTCCTCCTTCTCTTCCTCCTGCGCTGGCTCGATCGAGGCCACCGCCGCAACCTGCTTCTCTTCGCCGTCTTCTTCGCGTGGAACGCGCTCACGAACGTCCATTACGCGATCTTCTCGGGGATCCTCCTCGCGGTCGTACTTGCATGGGAGGCGCTGACGAGAGACGCCTCCGGGATCGGAAAGCGGATCCGTCGGACGGTCGCCGCGACTGCGGTCGCCGCCGTGGCCGTGCTCCCGTTCTACGTTCCTTACGCGAAAGCGGCGAAGCTCTATGGGATGCGTCGTTCGATCGGTGAGATGCGGTTCTACTCCGCGCTGCCATCGGATCTGCTCGTCGCCGGTTGGCAGAACAAGCTTTGGGCGCCGCTGACGCAGCGATTCGCTCGCCCGGAGGCTGAGATGTTCCCCGGAGTCCTTCCCGTCGTGCTCGCCGTGTACGCGCTCTCCCGGCTGCGGCGCTCGCGCGAAACCGCGCGGGCTCCAAAGCGCGAGATCGCCGGATGGCGCCGGCGGGCGGCCGCCGTTTTCGACGCCCTCGCCGGAGCCGCCTGCGCGGCGGGTGTCGCGGGTCTCCTCGTCCGGCACCTGCGCGTCGGCCCGTTGAACCTCTCCGACCCGGGGCGCGCGCTCGTCTTCTTAACCGGTTTCGTCCTCGCTCGTCTTTCTCTCGCCTTCCCCCGCCGGTTCGTTCACGCGGACCTCTCGGACTTCCTTCGCAGCCGCCGGCTCGACCGCCGCGCCGGACTCTTCACCGCTCTCGGGCTCGCCGGCCTTCTCGTCGCCGCCGGCGGACACACCCCCTATTACACGTTTCTCTTTCGATCCTTCGGGTTCCTGTTTCGAGCAATCCGGGTTCCGGCGCGCGGGATGGTCTTGTTCCACGTCGCGCTCGGCGTGCTCGCCGCGTGGGGACTGGCGCTCCTTCTTAAGCGGGTGCGCAGCCGCGTCAAGCGCGGCGTGTTCGTCGCGGCCGCTCTCGTGCTCACCGCGATCGAGTACCGTGCGTCGCCGATCGATTTTCCGGCGGTAGATCCCTCTCCGGCGCCCGTCTACCGGTGGCTCGCGGGGCTTCACCTGCCCGGCGCCGTTCTCGAGCTCCCGATGGGATTCGACTTCGACGCCGAGCACGTCTTTCGGTCGACCGCGCACTGGCAGCCTCTCGTCAACGGCTATTCCGGCTTCGCGCCGCGGCATTACGACGAGCTCAGGGGCCTGTTCGAGAAGGTGCCGGTTCCGGACGAGGCCTGGACGCGCGCCCGCGCGCTGGGCGGGGCGATGCTGATTCTCCACCTTGATGAGGCCGGGAACCTCTTGCGCCTGAACCTGGCGCGGGCGGCGCGAAAAGCGCTTTCCGAAGGGAAGCTCGAGACCCTCGGAAGATTCTCGCACGAAGCGGCGCGCGACTTCGTCTTCCGGATTCTTCCCGCTCCTCCATTCGAGACCGGGATCCCCACTGCGGAACGCGACCGCGCAGCGGCAGACTTCGAGCGGCTCACGTCGGTTGCCGTATCGGAGCTCGCGCCTCCGTTCGGAGTAATCGACATTCCGGCGGAGGACGCCCGGGTCGCCGCCGGAAGCTTCGGGCTCGGTTGGGCGCTCGACGATTCCGGGATCGCCGAGATCCGCGTCGCGACGGAGCTGGGACCGGAGACGCCGGGCACCGTCGGCGGCCCGCGTCCCGACGTTCCGCGCTTCTACCCGGACTATTCCGACGCGGCGAACTCCGGGTTCGGGTTCATCGTACCGAGCGTCCCGCCGGGGGCGCACACTCTGCGGATCACGCTCGTTGGAAAGGACGGAGGCCAGACGGTTCTCGAGCGCCACGTGCACGTCCGCTGAGGTCCGTCGCGTTCGCTTGCTCGGGATCTGGCTGGCGCCACCGGCGCTCGGCTCGGCGGAACGGCCTCAACCGAGCGCCTGATCCCTCGCTACGCTCGCGCTCCCGCGGCGCGAGGCTCCTCCACTCGGTTACTTCGCGGAGACTCCTCGCGCCGCGAACATACGGGCGCGGGGCTTTCCCGCCCCGCGGCATTTATAATCGCGCGCTTTTATGACCGGAAACGATGCGACGTCCATATCCCATGTCGGCGAAAGAAACGGTTCGGAAGCGACCGTCCGGGGCTGGCTGTACAACCGCCGCTCGTCCGGAAAGATCCAGTTCCTGATCGTCCGCGACGGGACCGGCTACCTCCAGACCGTGGTTGCGAAGAGCGAGGTCTCGCCCGAGACCTGGGCCGAGGCGGAGCGCGCGACGCAGGAGTGCTCGCTGGCGGTCCGCGGCTTGGTCCGGGAGGAGCCCCGCGCGCCGGGCGGCTGGGAGATGAGCGCGACGGACGTTCGGATCCTCGGGCCGTCCGAGAACTACCCGATCACGCCGAAAGAGCACGGCGTGGACTTCCTGATGTCGCACCGCCACCTGTGGATGCGCTCTGCGCAGCAGCACGCCGTGCTGCGCGTGCGCTCGGAAGTCTCGCAGGCGATCCGCGACTTCTTCTACGAGAGGGAGTACACGCTGATCGATTCCCCGATCCTGACCGGTTCCTCTGTCGAGGGAACTTCGACTCTCTTCGAAACCGACTACTTCGGCGACAAGGCTTATCTCTCACAGTCCGGACAGCTCTATCTCGAGCCCGCGGCGGCGGCGTTCGGAAAGGTCTACTGCTTCGGCCCGACGTTTCGCGCCGAGAAGTCGAAGACCCGCCGCCACCTGACCGAGTTCTGGATGATCGAGCCGGAGGTTGCTTTCCTGGAGTTCGAGGGGCTCTGCGACCTCGCCGAAGAGTTCGTGACGTCCCTGATCGCGCGGACGCTCGACCGCTCTGGGGAGGACCTGAAGCGGCTCGAGCGCGACACCTCCAAACTCGAGGCCGTGAAGCGCCCGTTTCCACGGATCACGTACCGCCAGGGGATCGAACGGCTTGCCGCGAAAGGCTTTCCGATCCGGTTCGGGCAGGACCTGGGCGCCGACGAAGAAACGGCTCTCACCGCGGAGAGCGACCGCCCGCTGATCGTTTCGCGCTTCCCGGCGGCGATCAAATCGTTCTACATGCAACCGGACCCGGAAGACGCCGAGGTGGTGCTGGGCCTCGACATGCTCGCTCCGGAAGGGTACGGCGAGATCATCGGAGGCTCGCAGCGAATCCACGACCGGGAGCTGCTCGAGCGTCGGCTCGCGGAACACAAGCTTCCGCGCGAGGCGTACGAGTGGTACCTGGACGTGCGGCGTTACGGGACGTTCCCGCACTCCGGATTCGGAATGGGGCTCGAGCGGTTCGTCACGTGGATGTGCGGGGCCCACCATCTCCGCGAGGCGATCCCTTATCCCCGCACGCTGAAAAGGATCTACCCGTAAGCTTTACTCTCTCGCTTTACTTCTTTACAATCTCGGTATGAAAAGCACGATTTCTGCAAAAGGCCAGATCACCGTACCCAAGGGCGTCCGTGAGCGATACGCCCTTCTGCCGGGGACCGAGGTCGAATTCGAGCTCCGCGACGATGGCGCTCTCCTCCGCAAGAGGAGGGGGGGGCGGCATCCGATCTGGGACGCGATCGGCTCGCTCAAGAACTCGTGGCGTTGGCCGAAAGGGATTCCTCATACG
>DASWDK010000150.1:0-6150 GCA_036395335.1 Thermoanaerobaculia bacterium | reverse complement strand
GCGATTCCTCGATCCGCGTCGCCGCAGATTGCGTCCGCGACGGCCGGGCGGAAGGGCTCGTCTCCGCCGGCCACACCGGGGCGGCGATGGTCGCGGCGAAGATGGTCATCGGCACGATCGAAGGCGTCGACCGGCCGGCCTTGGCGGCGATCCTTCCCAACCTGTCGGGGCACTGCCTGCTCTTGGACGTCGGCGCCAACCCGGACGCGAAGACGCAGCACTTCAAGGAGTTCGCGGTGATGGGCTCCATCTACGCCCAGCTCGTCTTCGGAAAAGAATCGCCGTCGATCGGCCTGATGTCGATCGGCGAAGAGAATACGAAAGGAACGGATCGTACGAAGGAAGCTTTCAAGGTCGTGAAGGAGACGGGACTCAACTTCATCGGCAACGTCGAGGGCCGCGACGTATTCGACGGAAAAGTCGACGTGATCGTGACCGACGGCTTCACGGGTAACGTCATCCTCAAGGTGTCCGAGGCGCTCGGCGAGATGGTCGAGAAGCTGCTCCGCGAGGAGATCAAGCGGACGCTCCAGGCTTCGGTCGGGTTTCTGCTGTCCCGCAGCGCATTCCGCAGCTTCAAGCAGCGGCTCGACTATTCCGAGTACGGCGGCGCGCCGATGCTCGGCGTCAAAGGCTGCGTCATCATCTGCCATGGTCGCTCGAGCGCGAAAGCGATCAAGAATGCGATCCGTTTCGCGGCGGAGTTCTCCCGCCAGAGACTGGCCGAGAAGATCCAGTCCTCGATCGCCGAGCTCCACTCGCGCGAAGCTTCTCTGGTCAAAGCCTGATCGGATGGAAACGACATGAATCGCGCACGCATCGTGGGAACCGGCGCGGCCGTCCCCAAGAAAGTCCTGAGCAACGCGGATCTCGAGAAGCTCGTGGAGACCTCCGACGAGTGGATCACCACCCGCACAGGCATCAAGGAACGGCGGATCGTCTCGGAGGGGGAGAAGTTCTCGGACCTCTGCACGAAGGCGTCCGAGCTCGCGCTGAAGCGCGCGCATATGCCTCCCGAGGAGCTCGACATGATCCTGGTCGGGACGATCTCGAGCGACATGATCTTTCCGGCCACGTCGTGCCTCGTGCAACACAACCTCGGCGCGACGAAAGCGGCCGCCTCAGACGTGTCGGCGGCGTGCGTCGGATTTCTCTACGGCCTCCACCTCGCCGACGGTCTGATCCAGTCGAACAAGGCGGAAAACGTTCTGGTCGTCGGCGGCGAGATCCTCTCCCGGTTCGTCGACTGGACCGACCGCTCGACGTGCGTCCTCTTCGGCGACGGCGCCGGCGCCGTCGTGCTCCAGGCGACGAAAGGCGACCACGGGATCCTCGGCAGCCGGATGAAGTCGAACGGCTCCTATGCGGACTTCATCTGCATGCCGGGCGGCGGCTCCAACCGGCCGGCGAACGACCCGACCCAGATCGAAGAAAAGCTCCCGTACATCAAGATGAAGGGGAACGAGACGTTCAAGGTGGCCGTCAAGGCGATGGCGGACGTCACTTCCGAGCTCCTGAACGAGCAGGGCTTCACCCACGAGCAAATCGACCTCTTCATCCCGCACCAGGCGAACGACCGGATCATCAACGCGGTCGGGGAAAAGCTGAAGATCGCGCCGTCGAAGGTCTACAAGAACATCGAACGGTACGGAAACACGTCGGCCGCCTCGATCCCGATCGCGCTCGACGAGTGCGCCCGCGAGGGGCGGTTGAACGTCGGCGACCTCGTCCTCCTGACCGCGTTCGGCGCCGGACTGGTCTGGGGATCGGTTCTGCTGCGCTGGTAGCTGGGCGCCGCTCGCGACGCATTGGGTAGCCTCGCTCTTCTCTTCCCCGGCCAGGGCTCTCAGTTCGTCGGGATGGGGCGGGCTCTGTTCGAACGCTCGGCGCCGGCGCGCGCGGTCTTCGACGAAGCGGACGCGGCGCTCGGCTTCGCGCTCTCGCGCCTCTGTTTCGAGGGGCCCGACTCGGAGCTGAAGGCGACCGCAAACACGCAGCCGGCGATCCTGACCCATTCGGTCGCGGCGCTCACGGAGCTTCGCGCGAGCTCTCCGGAGAAACTCGAGGACGCCGCGTTCGCAGCCGGGCACTCCCTGGGCGAGTACTCGGCCTGCGTTGCGGCGGGCACCCTCACCTTCGCCGACGCCGTCCGGTTGGTGCGGAAGCGCGGCGAATTCATGCAAGATGCGGTGCCGGCGGGAGAAGGGGCGATGGCGGCCATCGTCGGGCTTGCGCCGGAAGAGGTCGAAGCTGCGTGCCGCGAGGCCGCCGGGTCGGAGGTCGTCTCCGCGGCCAACTACAACTCTCCGGAGCAGACGGTCATCGCGGGCCACGCCCGCGCCGTCGAGCGCGCTTGCGCGGCCTGCCTCGCGAAGGGAGCCAAGCGCGCGATTCCGCTCGCCGTCTCCGCCCCTTTCCACTCCGTTCTGATGCGTCCGGCGCGCCAGCGGATGGAGCCGCTGCTCGCGGCGACGACCTTCTCCGATGCCCGGATTCCCGTAATCACGAACGTCGACGCGATACCGGAATGGCGGGGAAACCTGCTGCGAGATTCCCTCGTTCGGCAGATCGATTCGCCGGTGCGCTGGGTGGACGGCGTCCGGGCGCTCGCGCGGGAAGGGGTCGATCGGGCGCTCGAGATCGGCCCGGGCAACGTGCTCGCGGGACTGGTGCGGCGGATCGAGAAGGAGATCCGGGTCGAGACGTGGGGAAGCGAGGCGTGAGGCGGCGTTCTCCCTGCGCCGCGATCGTTCTCGCAGCGCTCTTCGCGACCGCCTGCACGGCCGCCCGGAAGCGTCCGGTTGCGCCGCACGTCCCTTCGGCAATCGATGCCGCCGTCGATGCGGGCGCACGTCTGTGCGGCTGCCGGATCGGAGTTGCCGCGCGACACCTCGAGAGCGACCTCGTCTACGAGCACGATGCCGGGCACGCCTTCGAGGCCGCCTCGGTCATCAAGATCGCCGTTCTGACCGAAGCGATGGCCGGCGTCCGCGAAGGCTCGATCGACCTGGCCGAGCGGTGGAGTCTGACCGCTTCGAAGAAAGCGTCGGAGTCCGGTTGGCTGAAGCTCCTCGATCCTGGCCTCAATCCGACCTGGAACGACATGTTGACGCTCATGATCGGCCCGTCCGACAACACGGCGACCAACGCCTGGATCGAGAGGCTCGGGATCGATCGAATCAATGCTCGGATGGAGACGCTCGGCTTCCGGGACATCCGGTTGCTCTCGTTACTGCCCTGGCTCGACTCTTCGGTTCTCGGCCCCCGCTGGAACGGTCTGAAGTTCGGAATCGTGACGCCGCGGGAAGTCGCCGAATGGCTGGCGCGGGTCGCGCGGGGAGAGCTCCTGGACGCCGAGTCGTCGCGCCGGATGTTCCAATACCTCGACACGAGCCCGAGCCGCTCGCGTCTGGCCCGGCGATTCTCCTCGGCCGCGCTCTGGGCCGGGAAGACGGGAACGATGTCGGGCGTGCGCAACGACGCAGGCATTCTCCGCACGGAGAAGGGCCGATTCGTTCTCGTCGTTTTCACGGACGGCAGTCCGATGGTGAACGAGAACGCGGCGACCCACCCGGCCGCTGTGGCCATGGGAGAGATCGCGCGTGTGATCGTGGACGAATGGAGCAGGAATCTGCCCGATTTGCCGGGAGAGCCCAAATGACACCGCCTCGGCGCTGCGCGCCTCGGAATGACGGCGGAAGATAAACTCCCGCGCCAGATGAATCGCTTCGACGGCCGAGTCGCGCTCGTGACCGGTGCATCACGCGGGATCGGCGAGGCAATTGCTCGACGGCTCGCATCGGAAGGCGCGACGCTGCTGGCGGCGGCGCGCACGCCGCAGGCGCTCGAGCGCGTGGTAGCCGACATCTCCGGCGCGGGCGGCCGCGCGCGGGCCCTCGCGCTCGACGTCTCCGACTCCTCCTCGATCGAGAGCGTCGTGACGAGCGCGCTCGAGGAGCATGGGCAGATCGACGTTCTCGTGAACAACGCGGGGATCGCGGAGGACAACCTGATCCTCCGCATGTCCCGCGAGGCGTGGGATCGGGTCCTCGCGACGAATCTGACCGGCGCCTTTCTCCTCACCCAGGCCGTCGTCAAAGGGATGGTCCGCCGCCGCTACGGGCGGATCGTCAACGTGACCTCGGTGGTCGGCTTGATGGGCAACGCCGGCCAGGCGAACTACGCCGCCGCCAAAGCGGGCCTCGTAGGCCTCACGCGTTCGGTCGCCCGCGAGCTCGGCTCGCGCAACATCACCTGCAACGCCGTGGCGCCCGGCTTCATCGCGACCGCCATGACGGACCGAATGACCGAGCAGGCGCGCGACACGCTCTCCGGGCAGATCCCGGTCCAGCGGCTCGGCGCGCCGGAAGACGTCGCCGCCGCAGTCGCCTTTCTCGCGGCCGAGGAGGCGGGCTACGTCACCGGGGCCGTCCTGAACGTGAGCGGGGGACTCTACATGTAGCGTGAAAAGTCAAACCGGATGCGTCAAACGCAGCCGGGAGGCCTCTTTAACGTTTTGCCTTTTACGTCTTAGAATACGGCCGCTTCTCGATCGTCGATAAGGAGGATGGATGGCTGTCGAAGAAAAAGTGAAGAGCATCATCGTCGAGCAGCTGGGCGTCGATGCCAACGAAGTGACTCCCGAAGCGTCGTTCGTGGACGACCTGGGCGCAGATTCTCTCGACACCGTCGAACTCGTCATGGCCTTCGAGGAAGCCTTCAACATCGAAATTCCGGACGAGGCCGCCGAGAAGATTCAGAAGGTCAAGGACGCCGTCGAGTACATCGAGAAGAACTCCCCGCAAAACTGAACAAACCATGCCTCGCGCTTCCTCTCCGCGCCGCGTGGCCGTGACGGGGGTGGGACTCGTCTCGCCTCTCGGGATCGGCAACGAAGACAACTGGGCCGCGCTCGTCGCGGGCAAGAGCGGCGTGGGTCCCATCACCCGCTTCGACGCCTCGCCGCTCACCTGTCGCATTGCGGGGGAGGTGAAGGGGTTCGATCCTTCTCTCTACATCGAGAAGAAGGAGATCAAGAAGATGGACACGTTCATCCATTACGCGATGGCGGCGGCGCAGTTCGCGTTGACCGACTCCGGCCTGCCCGTCAACGACGAGAATCGGGAGCGAATCGCCGTCGTCATCGGCTCGGGGATCGGGGGGCTGCCGATCATCGAGGAAACGCAGAAGAACTACCTCGAGCGCGGCCCTCGGGTGATTTCACCGTTCTTCATCACGGCCCTGATCGCCAACGAAGCTGCGGGCAACGTGTCGATCAAGTACGGCCTGAAGGGCCCGAACCTGACGACGGTCACCGCGTGCACGACCGGCGCGCACGCGGTCGGCGAGGCGTACCGGATGATCCAGTACGGCGACGCCGACGCGGCGATCGCGGGGGGGACCGAGTCCGTCATCACGCCGCTCGCCGTCGGCGGCTTCGCCGTCATGCGCGCCCTCTCGACCCGGAATGACGAGCCGGAGCGCGCCTCCCGCCCGTGGGACCGCGACCGCGACGGCTTCGTGATGGGCGAGGGCGCGGGCTTGGTCGTGCTGGAAGAGATGGAGGCCGCGAAAAAGCGCGGCGCCCGGATCTACGCGGAGCTCGCCGGCTACGGCCTCTCGGGAGACGCATACCACATCGCGGCACCGTCGGAGGACGGGGATGGTCCCGCGCGCGTGATGAGGAACGCCCTCGCGGATGCGGAGATCGAACCGGAAGAGGTCGGATACATCAACGCTCACGGCACCTCGACGCCGATGGGAGACAAGATCGAGACGACCGCGATCAAGATGGTTTTCGGCGAGCACGCCCACAAGCTGGCGGTCTCTTCGACGAAGTCCTCGACCGGCCATCTGCTCGGGGCGGCCGGAGGACTCGAGACCGCGATCGTCGCTCTCGCGCTCCATCACGGAGTTCTTCCTCCGACGATCAATTACGAGACGCCCGACCCCGACTGCGACCTCGACTACGTCCCCAACGAGGCGCGTCCGCAGCGGATCGAATACGCGATCTCGAACTCGTTCGGCTTCGGCGGCACCAACGGCTGTCTGGTGTTGAAGGCCGTCTGAGGCCGGCTCTCCGCGTTGAACTCTCTCGTCGCGATCGCGTACGTCCCCGACACCGAGACCCGGATCAAGATCGCGGCAGAC
>DASWDK010000149.1:0-2541 GCA_036395335.1 Thermoanaerobaculia bacterium | reverse complement strand
CGGACCGGCGCAGCTCGTGGTCTCGACGCGGACGTTCGTCGAGAAGTTCGGCGGGACCTTCGGCTTCTTCATCCCGGGCCTCTCGACGTCCTCTTCGGGCGTGATCGGCCTCGGAACCGGACGCGTCGCCGCCATCCAGCTTGACCAGTCGAGCGCGGCGACCGGCTCGCGCTCGAACTTCGGGATCGCGGAGATCGCCGGGGCCGACGTGCTCGTCCGCGTGACCGCGAAGAGCGGCGAAACCGGCGCGGCGCTCGGATCGAAGAGCTATTTCGTGTCGGCGAATACGTCCTTCCAGACGAGCGTGACCGACATCCTGGGCTCCGGCGCCTTCGCCACGAACGTCTATCTCCAGTTCGAGCTCGAGGGAGGCGCGGGTCGGATCCTGGCGTACGGCGTGGCCGTGGACAACACGTCGGGCGACGCGATCTACGTCCCGGCCGCGCGGGAACCGTAAGGACGGGAGACGAAGGGCCAGTTTAGAATCGCCGGCGGATGACTTCTCCCGGCTCTCCCTCGAAGCCGTCGGGGGTGCTCCGGCCCTGGCAGCGGCGGCTCTACCGGATCCTCCTGATCCCCCTGGGCCTCATCGCCGCGAACGCGATCTACCTCGCGGCGTTCACGCGGGACACCGCGTTCTTCTACGCGATGCTCTTGACGCACTTGGCTCTCGGGATCGCGATCGCGATCCCGTTCTTCGTCTTTGCGATCACCCACGCCAAACGGATGATCCGGATGTGGAACAAGCGGGCGAAAATCGCCGGCCTCGCGATCTTCAGCCTCGCCCTGGTGTGCGTCGCCTCCGGCCTCTTCCTGACGTTTCGCGGTGCGACGATCCCGAACCGGTTCGTCTGGCTCGCGCACATCGCCTCGATCCCGCTCGCGCTCGTCGCCTTCATCCTGCATCGCCGCGCGCACACCCATCGGCTCCAGTTCCGGAGGCTCTACGCCTGGGGCGGGGCGGTCGTGATCTTCCTGGCTGCCATGGCGCTCGCCGCCAAGCTCGAAAAGCCTCCGAAGCGGATCGTCAATCGCAACGGCGATACCGTCTTCTTTCCCTCCTCTTCCGAGACCTTCGACCAGGGTCTCCTGAATGGATACAAGCTCGCGGCGAACGAGTACTGCCGGGAGTGCCATCCCGACTCGTTCCACCAGTGGGAGCGCTCGGCTCACCGGTTCTCTTCGTTCAACAACCCGTTCTACCGGAAAAGCGTCGAGCTCATGGCGGACGAGGTCGGGCGCGAGCGGACGAAGTGGTGCTCCGGCTGTCACGATCCGGTCGTCCTCTTCACCGGGCAGATGGGTGCCGCGACCCAGGCGAAGTTCTCCTACGACTCCTGGGAGGCGCAGCAGGGCCTGACCTGCATGTCCTGCCACTCGATCGCCGAGATCAAGGACGTCCGAGGGAACGGCTCGTACGTGATCGAGGAGTCGAAGCAGTATCCGTTCGCTTTCTCGAAGAACGAGACGCTCCGCGCGATCAACCGGCTCCTGATCCGCATGGAGCCCTCGCTCCATCGGAAGACTTTCTTGAAGCCGTTCCACCGTACGCCCGAGTTCTGCTCCTCGTGCCACAAGGTCGCGCTGATCCCCGCGCTGAACGACTACCACTGGATGCGGGGGCAGAACCACTACGACACCTGGTACGACTCGGGCGTCTCGGGCCGCGCGGTCCGATCGTTCTACGATCCTCCCCAGGCGAAGGCCTGCCGCGACTGCCACCTCCCCGCTTTTCGATCGGCCGAGTTCGGCAACCGCGGCGGGTTCGTCCACGACCACCTCTTTCCCGCAGCGAACACCGCGCTCCCCTTCGTCCGCGGTGACTCGGACACGCAGCGACGCATCCAGGAGTTCCTGCGAAACAAGGTCCTGACCGTCGACCTGTTCGCGATCCGTCGCGGAGACGACGTGGTCGTACTCGGCGACCGTCTCCCGAAGGTCGCTCCCGGCGAAGTTCTCGACCTCGAGGTCGTGGTCCGCACGCGCGGCGTCGGACACCCATTCACGAACGGCACGGCCGACTCCAACGAGACGTGGGTTTCGCTCGAGGGTGCGGGCGAAAGCGGCAGCTTCTTCCGGAGCGGCGTCCTCGATCCGCAGGGCCGCCTCGATCCCGCCGCGGACCGGCTCTGGACGTACGTCGTCGACCACGAAGGCGCGCACATGGATCGCCGTCAGCCGCAGGACATCCACGTCAACATGTACAACAACGGAATTCCCCCCGGGGCGGCCCGGGTCGTTCACTACCGCGTCCGCGTCCCGGAAAACGCCCGCGGATCGATCGAGCTCACCGCGGGCGTCCACTACCGGAAGTTCACGCGCGACTACACGAGCTTCTCTCTCGGGGGGGCTTCGCCTTCCCTCCCGGTCACGACGCTCGCGAGCGACACGATCGACCTGCCGGTGAGAGGGACGGGCCGCGAACCGGGACACGGTAAACGGGAAGCGAAGGTCCGCGGCAATTCGGACAAGCCGTGGCTCCGCTGGAACGACTACGGAATCGGGCTCTTCCTGCAGGGGGACCTGAAAGGCGCGGCGCGC
>DASWDK010000148.1:0-3370 GCA_036395335.1 Thermoanaerobaculia bacterium | reverse complement strand
GAAAGCGAACGACGCCAGGCTGACGACCAGGGCGGCGAGCAATACGCGAGAAACGACTTTCTTCATGCTGTCTCCTTCTTTCGGATGTCCCGGAGGATCCGGGACTCCCCATCCTATTACGGATAAAGATGAAGTTTGGATGAATGCTTTCGCTCTTCTGCGCTCGTTGTATGACGCCTCGCTCGCCGCGGTCGAGCCGGGTCCGGCGGTTGGCGCCGCACTCGCCGATCCGGTCGTATCAAACCGACTCGGGGGCGCGCGGCGCGTCGGAATCTTCGCCGTCGGTAAAGCGGCAGCCGGCATGTTCGCCGCCGCGTGGAAACCGGGCAGAGAAGCGCTCGTCGTTCTTCCGCGCGGGTATGCCGCGCCGCGACGGCCGGGCGTCACGGTACTCCTCTCCTCGCACCCGGAGCCCGACTCGTCCAGCCTTCGCGCCGCTCGCGCCGCTCTGCGTTTCTTTTCGCGATTCGGCCGGGAGGACGTGATCCTGTGCCTCGTCTCGGGCGGATCGTCTTCGCTCCTCTGTCTGCCGCGGCCCGGAATCACGCTCGCGCAGAAGAAGCGCGCGATCGCCCACCTCGTGCACGGGGGGGCCCCGATTGCCGAGCTCAATCGCCGGAGGACTTCACTTTCCGCCATCAAGGGAGGAAAGCTCGGACGCTCGAGCGGCGCGCGGCTCGTGACGCTCGTCCTCTCCGACGTGCCGGGCGACCGGCCCGCGCTGGTCGGGTCGGGACCAACCGTCCGCGGCCGGCGAGGCGACGTGACGCGCGTCGTCGGTTCCAATCGAATCGGTCTCGAAGGCGCCGCCCGGCAGGCGCGCCGGCTGGGGCTCCGACCACGCGTTCTCCGGCGCCGACTCGAAGGCGAGGCGCGCACCGCCGGTCAGAAGCTCGCCGACGAGACGAAGAACCTTCGACCCGGCGAAGCGATTCTCGCGGGGGGCGAGACGACCGTCTCGCTGCCGCGCAGACCGGGCACGGGCGGGCGGAGCCTCGAGCTGGCGCTGTCGGCCGCGGAGTCGCTCGACGGATACCTCGAGGTCGCGCTCCTCGCGGCCGGCTCGGATGGGAAGGACGGATCCTCGAGCGCCGCCGGTGCGCTCGTGGACGGCGGCACGATGGCAAGGGCGCGCAAACGCGGTGTCGACGCGCGGGACGCGCTCCAGCGCCACGATACCGAGGCCTTCTTCCGGCGCGTCGGAGGTCTCTTGGTCACCGGTCCCACCGGAACAAACGTCAGCGACTGGGCGTTCGGAGCGCGCGTACATAAGGGCGGGAGACGCAAGGCGTGAGACGAGAGGGGAAGAAGAGAGCGGCCGGAGTGCTCGCGATTGCCTTGTTTGTTGCGGAGGCGCGTGCGGAGCCCGGCCCGACGCGGCCGTTGCGCTACAAGATCGAGGTCGCCGGCTCGTCGATTCGATGGGAGCTGCCGGCGACCTTCGAACCGATCAAAGGAATCGTGCCGCTCTTCCGCGGCTTCGTGGAGGCGGACCCGCTCTCCTCCGGAGGCTGGGACGTCCGCGGCCGGATCGTCGTGCCGGCAGCCGCCATGCGTACCGGAAATCGCCTTCGAGATCGGACACTTCGCGAAAAAGTCCTGGAGACCGGCCGCTTTCCCGAAGTCATCTTCGAGCTGCGCCGTTTCACGGGCGACCTGTCGCGATTTCACCCGGGCGAGACGTTCACGGTCCAGGTCGCCGGCGACCTGACCGTGCACGGGAAGAGCGCGCCCGTCCAGCTTCCCGTGGACGTCTCCGTTTTTCCGAAAGCGGTCGAACTCCGCGGCTCGTTCCCGGTGCACTGGAAGAGCTACGGCCTGGAGGATCCGTCGTTTCCGGTCGTGGCGCGGATCAAGGAGCCGATGCAGGTCGCCTTCCGGCTCCGCGCCGTCCCCGTCGACTGAAGCGACGAGCGCCCCCGATATAATCGCTCGTTCCGCATGAGAACCACTTCACGCAGCCGGGAGCTCGCCCTTCTCGAGCGTTTCACGGAGGAGCCGAACCGCTACGGCGCCTACCGGATCGCGCTCGGGTTTCCGAACTCGTATGAGATCGGAATGTCGAACCTCGGATTCCAGTGGGTCTACCGGCTCTTCAACCGGGTCCCCGACGTCGTTTGCGAGCGCTTCTTCTACGAGGACGGGGAACCGGTGGTCACCTTCGAGAGCGGGACGCCGCTCTCCGAGTATGGCCTGCTCGCGTGGTCTCTCTCCTGGGAGATGGACGTCGTCAACATCCTGCGCACCCTTCGCACGGCCGGCATCCCACTCTCCCGCGAGGCTCGCGACGAGCGGCACCCGGTGCTTCTCGTCGGTGGCGACATCGCCCGCATGAACCCGGCCGTGCTGGTCCCCTTCGTGGACGCTTTTGCGCTGGGCGACGGCGAGAGGCTGGTTCCCGGAATCGCCGACCTTGCGAAGCGCGGGCTCGACCGCGATTCCTTTCTCCGGGAGCTCGCCGCCCTGCCCGGTTTCTTCGTCCCGGCGCTGCACGGCGCGCGTGCGGAGGCGGCGGAGAGCTCGCGGATCGTCATCCAGCAGCCGATGTCCCGTAAGGAGATCCGCCCGGACTTCGAGGTCCCGCACTCGACGATCCTGACGCCGCGCACCGAGCTCGCCGACAAACTCCTGATCGAGATTTCCCGGGGCTGCACCGAGATGTGCCGGTTCTGCTGGGCGGCCTACGCCATGGCGCCGATCAAGCAGTATCCCGTCGCGTCGATCGTCGGCGTCGCGCGCGCGGCGCGGCCTCTGACCGATCGGACGGGGTTGATCGCGACGGCCGTCTGTGATCACCCGCAGATCATCGACATCCTGCGGGGACTGGCCGAGCTCGGGTACCACATCGCCCTTTCCTCGATCAAGATCGACGCGATCGAGGCCCCGATCCTCGAGGTGCTCGCCGCGCAGGGGGAGCGCGCGCTCGCGATCGCTCCCGAAGCGGGCAATGAGAGGCTTCGCCGGCACGTCAACAAGAAAGTCTCCGACGAGATGCTCCGCGAGAAGGCGCGGCTCGTCTTCGCCCACGGCTTCACCCGTCTGAAGCTGTACCTCCAGGTCGGACTTCCCTCCGAGACCGACCAGGACGTCCACGACATCGTGCGGACGGTCGCCGATCTGCACGACATCGCCGTCGCGGAAGGGAAGCGCTTCGGGCGCGTGGCGGAGCTCGTGCCTTCGGTGAACGCATTCATCCCGAAGCCGCACACGCCGTACGAGGACGAGTCGCTCGCGGACGATACAACTCTCAAAGAGAAGCTCGGCTATCTCCAGCGGGAGCTCGCGCGCGTGGGCAACGTCGTCTTCCGCGGCATGCCCGTCGGAGAAGCGGTGTGGGAGGCTTACCTCGCGAAAGCGGACGAGTCCTCGG
>DASWDK010000147.1:0-1784 GCA_036395335.1 Thermoanaerobaculia bacterium | reverse complement strand
GCCAGCGCGAGCACGGCACCCCTCCTCATGGCGACCTCCTCTCGGTGAAATCGAAGTCCGGGGAATCGGAGAGCACTCGCGCCGACTCTCTTGCATTCACGATGCCACTGGGCGCCTCGGAGCGGGCGCCTTTTGGGGATAATCGCGAGAACGGCGATGGCGGCAAAAGAAGATCTCGCGGAGGAGCTCGCACAGCAGATCCGCGCCGCGATCGCCGGGGCGTCTCCGCCGGCGACTCCGGCCCGGCCGGCCGTCCTCGAGTCGACCGATCTCGAGGACGTCCGCATCCCGATCCGGCGCGCGGAAGAGCACCTGACTCCGACGATCCCGCAGGCGGCGCGGTTCGCGCGGGCCAAATCGCTGGTTCTGCGGGCGTTGCGTTTTCTCTGGAGGGACCAGGCTTCCTTCAACGCGCTCGCTCTCGAGGCGGCAAACGGCGTCGTCGCGGCGCTCGAAAGGAACCGTGCAGAGCAGGAGCGGCGTTCTGCAGAGCTCGAGGAGGACTTTCGCCGACGCGATGCCGCCCAGGATGCGCGGATCGCCCACTTGGAGACGCTCGGGAGGCAGCCCCCGGCTGCGGCGGCCTCGACCGGTGCTCCCCGGGAGAGTCCTTCGCTCCCCGAAAGCGTCTACGCGCTCTTCGAGGAGCGCTTTCGTGGCTCCCCGACCGAGGTCGCCCGCAAGCAGAGGTTTTACCTTCCGTACGTCCGCGACCTGCCGGGACCCGTCTTCGACGCCGGGTGCGGGCGAGGAGAGTTCCTCCGGCTGCTCCGCGACGAGAGAATCGCCGCGCGCGGCGTCGAATCGAGCTCCGTTTCCGCGGAGGCGTGCCGGGCGGCAGGCCTGGACGTCACACAGGGCGACGCGATCGAGGCGCTCGCGGCGGCGCCGACGGCCTCGCTCGGAGCCGTCGTCGCCTTTCAGGTCGTCGAGCACTGGCCGGCAGCTG
Organism: Thermoanaerobaculia bacterium; assembly: GCA_036395335.1. Classification (GTDB taxonomy): domain Bacteria; phylum Acidobacteriota; class Thermoanaerobaculia; order UBA5066; family Gp7-AA6; genus Gp7-AA6. The sequence continues at coordinate 835 of DASWDK010000147.1, read as the reverse complement.
CGACGTTCCGCTTCCTCGCGGAGGCCCGGCGCGCGATCGCGCCGGGCGGGGTCGTGATCGTCGAAACGGTGAACACCGACTCGCTCGCCGCGATGAACGCCTTCTACCTCGATCCGACGCACGTCCGTCCGGTTCCGCCCGAGGCGCTCCGGTTCCTCTGCGACGCCGCCGGGTTCCGGGAGCTCTCGGTCGAGCTCCTCGCTCCGCTTCCCGCCGAGAAGCGGCTGGAAGAGCGATCGGAGAACGACGTACGACTGAATGCGATTCTCTTTGGCCCTCAGGACTATGCGGTGATCGGACGCGTGCCGTTACCGTGATCCCGCGAGCTCGCCAGATCTGCGCCGGTCCCTGCCGTTGAAGAACCCTCCCCGCGTTCTTGTCGCCGCCGTCCAGTCGCCGTTCTCCGTCGGCGGCGCGGAGCGCCATGTCCGGCGCCTGACCGAGGAGCTCGCCGCCCGGGGAGTCGAGGCGGACCTCGTCACGATTCCGTTGATCGAACGGGACCGATTCGACCTCGTTCGCTCCGCGCTCGCCTGGCGGTCGCTCGACGTGATCGAGATCGGCGGTCGCCCGGTCGACGCCGTCATCGCGACCCGATTTCCGAGCTACGCGGTCAAGCACCCCAACAAGGTCGTCTGGGTCATCCATCAGTACCGGCAGGCCTACGACCAGTTCGGCACTCCCTGGAGCGATTTCACCGCCTCGAAGGAGGACCGGCGCACGCGCGAGACGATCGCGGCCATCGACCATCTCGGACTCTCGGAGGCGCGGCGCGTCTTCGCGAATTCGCGGACCGTCGCCGCCCGGCTCCGCACATACAACGGCATCGCGAGCG
>DASWDK010000146.1:0-3949 GCA_036395335.1 Thermoanaerobaculia bacterium | reverse complement strand
GCCCTTCGACGTCCACGACGTCGTAGACCCGACAGACGTTGGGGTGTGAGACCTGACGCGCCAACCGGACCTCCGAATAGAAACGCTCGCGGGCGACCGCGTCGTTCGCGAACGACTCCGGAAGGAACTTCAGGGCGACGGGCTGTCCGAGCTTCAGGTCGTCCGCCCGATAGACCTCTCCCATTCCTCCGCGGCCGAGCAGACCGATGACCCGATAGCGATCCGAGAGGACAGTGCCGGGCGCGAAGCCGCCCGTGTCGATCGAATCCGCGGAGCCGAGCCGGCCGACGGCCGACGAAGAAGGCCGACGTGCGGCGGCTTCCGCGGTAGAGGGGGTCGCGAGCCCGGTCGGGGCCTGCGACATCGAGCCGAGTGGCTCGCCACACGAGGGGCAGAATCGCGCCAGATCGGGTGCGCCGGCCGAGCACGTGGGACAGTGAATCAACCCGAGGAAATCCTACTCCAGTCGGCAAACGGCTCTACCCTCCCGGCTTCACCTCGGCGAGCTCCGGCGTGGTACTTTAGTACCATGGTAACAGAACAGCCGATCGCGCGCGTTCAGACCGGCGTACGCATGGAGAAACGGTTGCTTAAAGTCCTGAAGGCGCTCGCCGAGCTGAAGGAGCTCTCGCTCGGCGATCTGCTGGAAGGAATCGTGCTCCATGCTTTCGAAGGAAAGGCGGCCTTTTCATCCGCGACGCTCAAGCAGATCGCCGAGTTGAAACGCATCTACGGCCTCGACCTCACCGCGAGCGACAGCCATCGCCTGAGGGAGCGCAAGTCGTGAAAACGTTGAGGATTGCCGCACGCGTCGTCGTCGGGCTCGTACTCGCTCACGGCGCGGGGATGCTCCTGCTCCACCCGAGTCTGCCCGGATACGACGGCCCGTTCGCCGCGATCGCTCTCGCGGCGGCGGAGATCGCCGCGGCAGTCCTCTTCGCGATTCCGAGGACCGCTTTCGCCGGCGGAGTTGCGCTTCTCATCGTCCTCGCGTGGGCCGCGGGGTTTCACGCGGGGATCGGACATCCGGCCCGACTCCTCTTCCTCTGGATAGCGCTCGTCGGCACCCTGACCTTCACGGCGCCCCGATCCCATACGGCATGAACCACCGCGACTTCCTCGCCGCGTTCGAGGCTGGCACGCTCCCGGAGGAATGCTTTCACCACCGCGACCACGTCCGCGCGGCCTGGTTGCTCCTGCGGGAGGAGCCTCCCGCGGCGGCCCTCGCCCGATTCTCGTCGGCGCTGAAGCGCTTCGCGGCCGCAAAGGGGAAGACGCGGCTGTATCACGAGACGATCACATGGGCGTATCTGCTCCTGATCAACGAGCGGATGGAGCGGGGCGGCCGCGGACTCGACTGGAACGATTTCGCGGAGTCGAATCCCGATCTCCTGACGTGGCGGCCGAGCGTGCTCGACGAGTACTACACGTCCGAAACGATCGGGTCCGATCTCGCGCGCCGGGTCTTTCTCCTACCCGACCGGTCGATCCGCCAGTAGCTCCGCGAGCGCGCGGATCGTCAGCGGCGAACAGCCCTCCGCCTTGTTATTGACGAGGACGGACACGGGTATCCCGGTCTCGACCGCCGTGCGTGCGAGCGAGACGACCTCGGCTCTCATCTCGGAGTCGGGATCGAGCAACCGGCTGAACGGAGCGAGGACCTCCCGCCTTTCGGCATACGTCGTCTCGGGCCGCATCAGCAGCCGGATCACGGCGAACGGCGCAGACCCGATCGAAACCACCTCGGCCTGGCGCGCCGGCATCGGCATCGCCGTGACGTAGTTGTAGACGTGTGCGGCGCCGTGGGCTGAGAGTGCGTCGCGGTACTCGCGGCTCAGCAGGTTCGGATCGCGCAGCTCGACCGCGTAGTGGAAGTCACCCGGCAGCGCGCCGAGAAACCGGTCGAGCCGCTCCGCGAAGACCTCGGGCCGCAGCCGGACCGAAGCCGGCGCCGGCGGAAACTGCAGAATGAAAGGCCCAGTGTGCTCGCGAAAGAGCTCGCCGAACGGACCGAGGACCTCGTCCTGGAAGAGGCGCTCGTTCAGAAAGTCGGGATTCAGCTCGTTTCGGGAGCCGCCGGAGCGCGCCGGGCGAACGGCAGACGTCACCGCTTCGGGCGCCTTCGCGCAGCAGGGAAACCCGGGCGGAAGCTGCGCCGCGTATCGGCCGAGGTCCTCCGGCGGGATCGGCGCGTAAAAGCTCCGGTCGATCCCGACCGTCGTCAGCAGCGGATGCCGCACGTACTCGACGAGCCCCTCGCGCGCGAGATGCGAGGTGCTCGCGTGGCACGAGTAGACGATTCCGGCCCAGTCCGGGAAGCTCCACGAGCTCGTCCCGAAGAAGACGTTCTCGGGAAGTCTCGCCGCGATCGCCGCGGCCTCCGCGTGCTCGCGCTCCAGGCGCTCCTCATCGGGTGAACGCGGGGCCGTCGGCGTCGCGGAAGCCGCGAAGAGATCGAGCTGGGAGCTCCGGGTCTCGCGCACGCCGAGATTCTGGCACCGCCGTGGTAGCTTGCCGCGAAATTGACGACCGTCACGCGCAACCCCTGGTTCCGCGCCGGCGACGCGAACGCGTTCTTCGCCCTCATGTTCGACAACGTGGCGAACCTCGTGATCCTGGTCGCGATCTTGGTCGGCGCGTTCGGGTTTCCGAAGGACCTCGTCCTCCACCGGATCGTCCCGGGCACGGCGGTCGGCGTGCTGGTCGGCGACCTGATCTACGCGGGGATGGCCCGGCGTCTCGCGAGGCGGACCGGACGTTCGGACGTCACCGCGATGCCCCTCGGCTTGAACGCGCCGAGCGTCTTCGGGATCTCGTTCGCCGTGCTCGGACCGGCCTACCTCGCGACGGGCGACGCCGTGCTCGCCTGGAAAGTCGGAATGGCCGTCACCGTGCTGGTCGGGCTCTTCAAGATGGGCCTTTCGCTGTCGGGGAATGCGGTCCGCTCGGCGCTGCCGCGCGCCGGCCTCCTCGGATCGATCGCGGGGGCGGGCCTCGCGCTGATCGCCTTCCTCCCGCTACTCAAAGTCGTCGCGAATCCCGTCGTCGGCTTCGTCGCGTTCGCGGTCATCCTGGTGACGTTCGTCGCGGGGGTCCGGCTGCCCTGGGGACTGCCGGGGGCGTTCGTCTCCGCGGCGATTGCCGTCGGGCTCCATTACGGCCTGGTCGCGCTCGGGCTCGCGCCGGCCAGCGCGGCGGTGGCCGTTCCTTCCGGAACGGCTCTGCGTCTCGCGGTGCCGTGGCCGAGCACCGAGTTTTTCGCCGGCCTGTCTCTCGCTTGGGGCTATCTTCCGATCGCGCTGCCGTTCGCGGTCATGACGATCATCGGCGGCATCGACAACACGGAGAGCGCGGCGGCGGCCGGCGACGAATACGACACGCGCGCGATCCTGGCGACGGAGGGCTTCTGCACGCTCGTCGCCGGTCTCTGCGGCGGGGTCGTGGAGAGCACGCCATACATTGGCCATCCGGCTTACAAGAAGATGGGCGCGGGAGCCGGATACGCGGTTGCGACCGCACTCTTCGTCGGCCTGGGAGGAATGCTCGGCTACCTGCCCTTCCTCGTGAACTGGATTCCCGCCGCAGCGGTCGCGCCGATCCTGATCTACATCGGGCTCGAGGTCCTGGCGCAGGGTTTCGTGGCGACACCGGACCGTCACGCGCCTGCGGTCGCGATCGCGATCCTTCCGTCGATCGCATTTCTCCTGTCGCTCGAAATGGGTTCGCTCGTTTCGGCGGCGGGTCCGGCGCTGGCGCACCTGACCGGGGAGCTCGGGGAGACCTTTCGCGCTGTGCGCCTTCTCGGCAACGGCTTCATCGTCACCGCGGTCATCTGGGGCGCCGCTGTGGCCGAGCTGATCGATCGGCGTTTCGCGGCGAGCGCGCTCTACTTCTTCGGCGGCGCCGGACTCTGTCTCTTCGGCGTGATCCACTCACCGACCGCGCAGGG
>DASWDK010000145.1:0-14180 GCA_036395335.1 Thermoanaerobaculia bacterium | reverse complement strand
GACAACGCGAAGAAATTCATCGAGACCGGAGCGCTCGGCGGCAAAGGATCTCCGACGCACAAAGCCGCGGTAGTCGGCGACACGGTCGGTGATCCCTTCAAAGACACGGCGGGGCCTTCGCTCCACGTCCTGATCAAGCTCCTCGCGACGATCACGCTCGTCCTCGCGCCGCTCTTCATATAACCCTGGTCGGAATCAACCCCGCCCGGCCCTCTCCAGGGGAAGGGGGAGAAGTTCACACGAAGCGGCAGAGGATCTCGTTGGAGAGGAGGAACCCACGCTCCGTGAAGCGGACCCGGCTGTCCGTCTCCGCGAGGAGGCCCTCGGCACGCCAGGCCGCGTAGTCGCCGAGCAGGAGGGCATCCCCTGCTTCTTCGATCCAGCTCTCGACGTCCGCCGCCGGGACGCCTCGAGAGAGCCGCAGCCCCAGGACGATCCGCTCGCGGATTGCCTCGTCCTCGCCGATCGCCCGGTCGAAGGCGAGTGGGCGCCGACCTCCGCCGAGCGCGGAGAGGTAAGCCGGAAGGCCCGAGACGTTCGCGCGCCTCCGTTCGCTCCACAGCTCGTGTGCCGACACGCCCAGGCCGAGAGTCGGCGCCCGCGTCCAGTACTTGACGTTGTGTCGCGCCTCGCGGCCGGGCTGCGCCCAGTTCGAGATCTCGTAGTGCACGAATCCGAGGGAAGCGAGAGTCTCCCCCGCCTCGAGCCACGCGTCCGCCTGCGCGTCGTCGGACAGATACCGGTCCGGGTGCGTGCGCCGATCGTCTTCGATCACGCGGGACTTTTCCGCCTCGAGCAGGTAGATCGACACGTGGTCCACACCGGCGGCGCAGATCCTTTGGACGTTGCCGCGGAACGATTCCGCAGTCTGTCCGGGAAGGCCCAGGATCAGGTCGGCGGACAAAGAGAGGCCGACGGCGGCGAGCCGGTCGAGAGAGCGAAGCGCGCCGGCGGCGTCGTGGCGGCGCCCGACAGCGACGAGCTCTGGGTCTTCGAGCGACTGGACGCCGACGGAGATGCGGTTGATCCCGGCCCGGATCCACGCGTCACGAAGCTCGACCGTCACGTCCTCGGGATTCGCCTCCAGCGTGGCCTCCCAGTCCTCCTCGAAGTCGAACCGGCCGCGCAGCTCGTCGACGAGAAGCGCGAGCTCGCCGGGCGGAACGAGCGACGGAGTTCCCCCTCCCAGGTAGAGAGAGTCGAAGCGGAATCCGCTGGCCTCCGGCTCGACCAGGGCGGCCTCGCGGGCGAGCGCATCGAGATACTCGCCGCGGCTCGAATCGTCCGTCGAGACGACGAACGCGCAGTAGCCGCAGCGGGACCGGCAGTACGGAAGGTGCACGTAGAGCCCGGCGGAAGAGGTCATGTCGTTCGAGACGCCCGGAAGGCCGCCTCTGCCTCGGCCGCGAGCGCGCCGAAGGGGAACACTTTCGCGAAGTTGCCTTCGCGCACGACCGGGACGAGGTCGCGTCCCCACTCGTCGATCCACCGCGCGGCGGCGTGGAGGAGCGCCGCTCGATGCTCATCCTCTTCGAGCTCCTGGGCCCGTTCCTCGAGCCGGGCGGCCGCGGCCGAGTTCCCCGGCGGCTCACGGGCACCCACCGGCCGCGGAGGAAGCGTCGCGAAACCACGGTGCGCGGCTTCTGCGCGAAACCGGCGGAGGCCTTCGTGCAGAGCGGCGGGCCAGTCGCAGTGGTGGATCCTCTCGAAGAAGCGGTCGGCCGCTTCTGCGTCGACGCGGGCCCGCGCCTCGACGAGGATCCGCCGCGCGTCTCCGTCTCCAGAAACCGGGACGGGCGCGGCGAAGCGGACGCCGGCAGCCGAGAGACGAGACAGGTACTGGTCGAGGAACTCCGGCTCGTCGGTCCAGCCCGGCACGATCGGGAGCAATCCGCCCGCGGGGATCCCCGCCTCGAGCGCGGAGAAGAGCGCCGCGCGTTCCCGCGCGCCCAAGCCGGGCGCCCACGCGAAGAGCGCGACGAACGCGCGGGAGGGAGCCGACGGCAGAGGGCCCGGGTCGAGAAGGTAGACCGGTCGACCGGCCTCGGCCGCCCCCTCCGCCGCCGCGGAGTACGCACCGCGGATCTCCTCGACCTGCGACCCGGGCCCGACCAGGACAGGACCGGCGGGACACCGGGCGAAGGCACGCGCCCATACCACCGGATCGGGCGGACCGACGGCAACGCGGCCCGAGGCGCGCCGCTCGACGAGCCGGCGCTCCAGCGGGTCGAACCGGTACGGATGTCCTCCGGCCTCGCCCGAATACGGCGCTGCATGGGCCGCGATCCGCCGGCCGCCGACCTCGGATTCGCGGGGCCGCACCAGGGCGGCGCCCGCTTCCTCGTACTCGATCACGTCGGGCGCCTCCGGGCAGTCCTGCGGTACCTCGAGAGCAGGTCGATCTCGAAGTTGACCCGATCGCCCGGCGCTTTGGAGGCGAACGTCGTGCGGCGCCGGGTCTCGGGGACGACGGCGACGTCGAAGTCCCGCGGGCTGCGGCGGGCCACGGTCAGGCTCACGCCGTCCAGGGCGACCGAACCTCTCGAGACCAGGTGTCGCGAGAACCCGCGCGGGATCGAGAAACGGTAGATCCAGGACCCCCGAGCGTCCTCGACCGCCAGGATCCGCGCGACCGCGTCGACGTGACCGAGCACGAAATGCCCGGATACGCGCCCACGCCACTCAAGCGCCCGCTCGAGGTTCACCGGATCGCCCGCTTTCAGCTCGGAGAGCGTCGTCACCGAGAGCGTCTCCGTCGAGAGGTCGACGGAGAGCCGGCGCCCGCCGGCGACCGCCGTCACGCAGACTCCCGAGACCGCGACGCTCTCTCCGCGGCGGAACACGCCATACTTCGGAGGCGGAAGGACGGCGAGGCGCGTCGATCTCCCGCGGCGCCGCTCGAGGGAGAGGACGCGGCCGACGCCGGTCACGATCCCGGTGAACATCGCGGGAGAGTGTATCGAGCCGCACCTCCGAGCTACTCTCGACCCTTAGGGACCCGTCCCGTGGTCAGCCAGTCGTCTCCCAGTCGCTCGTGCTCCACTTCGACGACGCGGGCGGACTGCTCGAGCTCGAATCCTTCTCCGCCCAATCCTCCGGGCGCGTCCCGACCGCCGAGTACCCGGGGCGCGGAGAAGATCGCAACGCGATCGACGAGTTTGGCGCGGAAGAACGTCCAGAGCGTCTCGGCGCCTCCCTCGACTAAGAGACTCGTGGTTTCCTCCCGGGCGAGGCGCGCGAGCAAACGCGCAAGGTCGATCCCTCCGTCGGACGCCGGCAGGCTCCAGATCTCGACGCCTCGCGCGGCGAGGCGCCCGGTCCGCGCTGTTTTTTCGGCAACCGCGGTCACGACGAGCGCGCCTTCCGGGCTCCGGAAGACCCGGGCTGAGGCGGGCAGGCGCAACCTTCCATCGAGCACGATTCGCCGGTGCGGGCGGCGGCCTGCCTTTTTGAGACGCCGCGTCAGGAGCGGATCGTCGGCGAGCACGGTGCCGGACCCGACGAGCACGGCGTCGTATTCTTCGCGCAGGAGGAGCGCGCGGCGCCGCGCTTCGGCCCCCGTGATCCAGCGGCTGTGGCCCGAAGCCGTCGCCGTCTTTCCGTCGAGCGTCGCCGCCCACTTACCGAGAACGAAAGGGCGCCTCTGGACGATCCAGAGCCGGAATTTCTCGTTTTGCCGCTCCGCCCGGCGCCGGACGTCCGGCCCGGCCTCGACGACCTCGATCCCGGCGCGGCGAAGCGCCCGGATTCCGCGGCCGGAGACGGCCGGATTGGGATCCCTTGCGGCGATGAACACGCGCGCGATGCCCGCCGCGATGATCGAGGGAACGCAGGGCGGCGTCCGCCCGAAATGAACGCAAGGCTCGAGTGTCACGTGGAGATCAGCACTGCGCGCGCGCGATCGGGCGAGATCGAGCGCCGCCGCTTCCGCGTGCGCACCGCCCGCATGCCGGTGCCACGCCTCGGCGACGACGCGGCGGCCGCGCGCGACGACCGCTCCCACCATGGGATTCGGAGAGACGGTGTAGCGGCCGCGTTCGGCGAGGTCGATCGCGCGGAAAAGAAAGGAGCTGTCTGCGCGGCTGCTCAAACCGCCGCGCCGCGCCGGGCTTCGTCCTCCGGAGCGTCCTCGAGAAGGGCCCGGGCGTACTCGGCCGGATCGAAGGGTACCAGGTCGTCGATTCCCTCGCCGACGCCGACGAAGAGGACCGGGAGGCCGAGCTCGCGGTAGATCGCGAGGACGATGCCGCCGCGCGCGCTGCCGTCGAGCTTCGTGAGCACGACGCCCGTCGCACCGACCGCCTCGACGAACCGACGCGCCTGCGCGAGGCCATTCATTCCGGTGGTCGCGTCGAGAACGAGGAGAACCTGGTGGGGCGCTCCCGCGAGCTCCCGCGCCGCGATTCGCCGCATCTTCGCGAGCTCTTCCATCAGGTTCTTCTTGGTGTGCAGACGACCTGCAGTGTCGACGAAAAGTTTGCGCGTCCCGCGAGCCTTCGCGGCCGCCAGCGCGTCGAAGAGCACCGCGGAAGGGTCGGCACCCTCCTGATGCCGCACGATCGGAGCGCCCAGCCGGTCCGCCCAGATCTCGAGCTGCTCGATCGCTCCGGCGCGAAAGGTGTCGGCCGCCGCGAGCAGGACGGACCGGCCGGACGCAACCTCCCGCGCGGCGAGCTTCGCGGTCGTCGTGGTTTTGCCCGATCCGTTGACTCCCACGAGGAAGATCACCTCGAGCGGAACCTCGGGTACGGCGGTCGGCTTCGGCGCCCTGGCGATGACGGCTTCGATTTCCTGGACGAGTACCCGCTTCAATTCGGCGAGATCGGCTTTCGACGAGGAGCCCCCCCGGCGGCGCACCGATTCCGTGAGCGCAGCGGCCGTTTCGGCGCCCACGTCCGCTTCGAGGAGCACTTCTTCGAGCGACTCGAGGACAGTCTCGTCGAAGCCGAATCCTTTCTTGACCGCCTCACCGAGCTTCTCGAGGATCTCCGTGTGGGTCATGAAGAGCCCGCGGCGGACCTTCGAGAAAAGGCTGCGGCGCTCGGCCATCGGGCCCGGATTATTGCCTGTTCGAGAAGGGACCCGTCGCCGAAGTCTCCGCCCGATCTCTCGTCGCCGCGGCGCGGCTAGGACGGTGACCCGCCGGAAGGGTTCTCGCGACGCGGCGCGACCGTGTCATCGGGGGGACGGGACTCCAGCAGCAACCGCGCCTTCGCACCCAATTCTCCCGCCGGATCGAGCTCGATCGTCCGCTCGAGGTAGCGGCGGCCCAGCGCGGTCTTCTTCAAGGTCACGAGCACCAGCCCGAGCCGCAGGTGGGCCTCCGCGCTGCGCGGCTCCACGCGAACCGCTTCCAGATAGTCCTCCGCGGCCGGCTCGAGCGCACCACGCGACTCGCGTGCCATCCCGCGGCCGATCAGCGCGGCCGAGGACTTCGGATCGCGGGAGAGCGCGGTGGAGAAAGCTTCCTCGGCAGCGGCGAAATCCTTCTGGCGCTGCTTCAACCGGCCGAGGTTGATCGCCGCGTCCAGACGGTCCTCCGCCGAGGGCGAGCTCTCGGCCGCCTGGAAATCGGCTTCCGCTTCCTTCAAACGTCCGAGCTCGAGCGAAGCCATTCCGCGATGGATCCGGTAGAGCACCTTTCCGGAATCGAGATCGACGGCCCGGTCGAACGAGGAAGAGGCCTCCTTGAAGCGGCCTTGCATCAAGAGCGACACGCCGAGGCCGTCGTGAACTTCCGGGTTCTTCGAATCGTTCGGCAGGACGTCACGGTAGGCCCGCTCGGCCTCCGCGAGCCGTCCCTCCCGGAGGAGCACCGCCGCCATCCGTTCGTTAAGGAGAACCTCGGCGGAGCCCGCCTTCTTCGCGTGCGCCGAGCACCCAGAGCCGAGGACGGCGACGAGCGTCGCCGCGCAGAAAAGAAACCGGCGCGGGACTCTCGTCAACCTGCTTCCACGCGTCGCAATGGAGCGGGAACCTCGCCCGGAGTTTCCTCCCTCGCGATCGGCACCAGTTCCCCTTTCTCGTAGGATCGGATCAAAGCCTCGACGACGGAAGGATCGAATCGATTACCGGCGAGATCCCGCAGCCGCTGAAAGACGAACCGGATGTCCATCGCCCTCTGATACGGTCGCGTGGTTGTCATCGCGTCGAACGTGTCGGCGACCGAGACGATCCGCGCCTGGAGAGGGATGTCCTCGCCTCGCAATCCCTCGGGGTATCCGCCCCCTTCCCATCGCTCGTGGTGATGCTTCATCCCCGGGATGACGTCGCGCAGTTGGGGGATCGCCTCCATGATCGCGGCACCCTTGACCGGATGGCTCTTCATGATCTCGAACTCTTCTTCGGTGAGCGCCGTCGGCTTGCGCAGGATGCGGTCGTCGATTCCGATCTTTCCGACGTCGTGAAGAAGGGCGGACAGCCGGGCGCGCCGGACGTCCTCGGACGACAGCCCCATCTCGCGGGCGACCAGCGACGCGTAGCGCGCGACCCGCTCGGAGTGGCCGCGGGTGTAAGGATCCTTCGCGTCGATCGCGGCGGCGAGCGCCCGGATCGAGTTGATGAAGAGCTCGTGGTTCTCGCGCGCTGCCCGCTTCAGGTTCTCGACGGCGTCGCGGATCGATTCGCTCATCCGGTTGAAGTTTTCCGAGAGGTCGGCAAGCTCCGCGGTGCCGGTGACCTCGACGTTGGCGCCGTACTGGCCTTCACTGACGGCCCGCGTCGACAGCGCCAGCTGGGCGATCGGACGGGAGAGCCGCCGGGCGAAGATGAGACCAAGCAGAAGCGCTCCGGCGAGCGCGGCCGCGCTCCAGATCACCGTGTCGTGCACCATGCGGTCGACGGAAGCGAATGCCGCGGTCAGGTCGCGTTCGAGAAGAACTCCCCACTCCGGCCGGTTGACCGGAGCGATCGAGGCGAGCACGCTTCGCCCCGGCTGAGTCTCCGAGCGCGTGACGCGCCCGGGAAAGCGCTCGAAGTCCGCGACGAGCGAAGAGGGGGACCGTCCCGCTCCGGTCCGGGCGACTGGAAACAGGATTCGACCGCGCCGGTCGACGAGCGTCGCGCGGACGTCGCGCCGCGCTTCGTCGGCGAATTCGCGCCGGATCGGCTCCCAGGACACGAGCGCCTCGACGACCCCGATCAGACCGTCCTCGTCCGAAACGGGCGCCGCGAGGACCGAGACGGGGCCGATGGAAGGTGCGTCGAACGGATCGCCGGAGTAGAACACGCCGTCGCGCGCTGACTCGAACGCGCGACGGAATTCGAAGTCGACGGCGGGGGGAAGGGAGGCCGGTCCCACGAAGCTGCCGATCCCGTTGCGGTTCACGCCGCGGAGAGCCAGCAGCGGAGTCTCGCCCTTCAACGCTGCCCTCAGGATCTCCGGACCGTTCTTCGAGGTGAACGGGTTCTCCCCCGTGAGCTCCCGGGAAAGCCGGACCGAGTTGGCCGCGTTCTTCAGCTCCTCGCGCGCGGACGCGTGATACGCCGCGATCCGGTCGGCGAGCGCGGAGGAGGAGCGCGTCAAGTACTTCTCCTCGAGCACCTCGAGGGCCCGGCGGTTGCGCCGGATGAGCGCCGCGTCGGAAACCAGAAGGGGTACCAGCGACGCGAGGACCAGCGCGCCCGAGAGGAGAACGAAGAGGCGGAGCCGCCGCCGACCGGACTTTGGTTTCAAGACTGGCGCCCATTATATCCGCGCGACTCCGACTTAGGTCGGATTCGCCGGGCGAGCGCAGGATCGGCGTGGAACCAGCGCCGAAGACCCGGGGTCTGGAGGGCAGAAGAGGAAGGGAATGTTCGAGGAAACGCTCTTGCTTCACCGCGAAAAGGATCCTCCCCGGCGCCTCTCGCTCCCTGTCGCGATCGCGCTGCACGGCCTCGTGCTCGCAGGGATCGTCGGCGGCTCCGTCTGGTTCGACGACGAACCGCCGGAGCCATCCGTCCCCGTCATTTTCTACAAGACGGCTCTCCCCGCAGCGGCCGGCGGGCCGGCCGGATCGTCGAGACCGCGCGCCGCGTCGGAGAAGCGCCGGCAGAGCGCCGCACCCATCCGGCTCGCGCAGATTCCCTCTTCGTCTTCGGAGGTCTCCCCGTTGGAGGAGATCGCCGGCCCGGTCGTCGAAGACACTCGCGGAAATGACGACGAGCTCGTTCCGGGCTCCGGCATCGGGATCATGCCCAGCGGACGTCCCGGCGGCATCTTGAACGATCCCGCGGGCGAGCAAGGGATCTTCCGGCCGGGTGGCGAGGTTCGGTCACCGGTGCTCGTGCGCCGGGTGGAACCCGACTATCCCGAAGCGGCGAGGCGGGCGCGGATCGAAGGCGTCGTGATCCTGGACGCGATCATCACTGCCAGCGGGGACGTCGAGGACGTCCGCGTCGTCAGGTCGGCGGGGGCGCTGCTCGACTCCGCCGCCGGGGAGGCGGTCCGGCGCTGGGCGTATCGCCCCGCGACGTTCAACGGACGACCCGTGCGCGTGTTCCTGACCGTCACGGTCGACTTCCGGGTGCACTGACTTCGAGGCTCGCCGTTGCCGCCGCGGCGAGCCAGTCCGTTTCGGGAACGTCCTCGTACACGCGCGCGCGGCCGATCTTCTCGAGAAGGACGGTCGCGAGTCCGCGAGCTGTTGCCTTCTTATCTCGGGAGAGAAGAGGGCGCAGGATCTCGGCGGAACGAACCGGCTCCGGAAATGGGCCGAGGCGGGCGAGAACCTCGCGCACGTGCGCAGCGTCGGACGGGGAGAGCCCCGCCCGATCGCACGAGATCGTCAGCGCCGCGGCGATTCCCCACGCGACGGCCTCGCCATGGCGCAGGTCCCGGTATTTTCCCGCGGCTTCGAACGCGTGCCCGAGCGTGTGGCCGAAGTTCAACAGTCGGCGCTCTCCGCGCTCCTTCGGATCCGACGAAACGATGGCCGCCTTGATCCGCGCCGCGCCGGCGACGATTTCCAGCAACGCCTCCTCGTCGCGCGCGAGAACCGCAGGCAGCAGGATCCGGGCGCGCGCGGAGAGCTCCACGTCCCGGATCCAGACGCCCTTGAACGCCTCGACGAGCCCGCTGCGATAGTCGCGCTCCGGGAGCGTGGCGGCAGCGGCTGGATCGACCACGATCGCGCGGGGCGGATGGAAGGCGCCCATCAGGTTCTTCCCCAGCGCATGATCGACGCCAGTCTTGCCGCCGATCGCTGCGTCGGCCATTGCCGCGACGGTCGTCGGGACGGCGTTCCAGGTCACTCCGCGCAGGACGATCGCCGCGGCGAACCCGACGAGATCCGTGACGACCCCGCCGCCGACGGCGACGAAGGCGTCGTCGCGTCGCACACCCGCCTGGAAAGCGCGGTCCGCGATCTTCCGCACGGAGTCGAGCGTCTTCGAAGGTCCCGAGTCCTCAATCTCGAGATCCAGAACCAGCTGTCCGGAAAGCGACGAACGCAGCCGATCAGCGGAAGGGCGCGCCGCCCGGGACGACACGAGAAGGAACCGGCCGGACGGAGAGACGAGACGGCTCGCGGCGTTGCCGAGAAGCCCGCGCCCGAGCCAGAGGATGCTCTCTGTCTCGCCGAGTCGGAGCGCGATCCGCTCCACGGTCACGATCGGGAACGTGGGACCGGCGAGATCGCGAGCTCCTCCAACTGCGCAGGGGCGACAGCCGACGGCGACCCGGTCATCAGACAGGTCCCGGAGGTCGTCTTCGGAAAGGCGATGACATCGCGCAGTGAGCCCGCGCCCGCGGCGATCATGCAGATGCGGTCGAGGCCGAGCGCGATTCCTCCGTGCGGCGGCGCACCGTACCGGAGCGCGTCGAGCAGGAAGCCGAAGCGCTCGCGGGCTTCCGCTGCCGAGATGCCGAGCGCACGGAACACGCGTTCCTGCACGTCGGCGCGGTGGATCCGGATCGAGCCGGAGCCCAACTCTTCGCCGTCCATCACCACGTCGTATGCCCGAGCGAGTACGCGGCCGGGCTCCGACTCGAGGAGATCCAGGTCTTCATCCCGTGGCGACGTGAACGGATGATTCATCGGAAACCAGGCGTCGGTCCTCTCGTCCCGGCCGAAGAGCGGGAACTCCGTCACCCAGCAGAAAGCGTGCTTCGAGGGATCGAGGGCGCCCGTCTCTCGCGCCGCGGCTGACCGGATCGCGGCGAGCGCGCCGGAAACGGTCGAAGCTCGATCGGCGACCGCCAGAAGGAGATCTCCATCCTCGACTTGCGCGGCGCCGAGAATCCGTTCGAGCACCGGATCTCCGAGTGACTTCTTCGCGGGAGAGCTCACGTCGCCGGCCGACCGCTTCGCCCAGACGAGACCGGATGCGCCGTGCGATCGCGCGAGCTCGGCCCAGTCGTCCAGCTTCTTGCGCGAAACCGCCGCGCCGGCCGGCACGCGCAAACCCCGGATCTCGCCGCCCGCCGCGAGGGCCTTCTCGAACGGAGCGAATCCGGTCCCCGACGCCGCGGCCGAAAGGTCGACGAGCGGCAGCCCGTATCGCAGATCCGGCCGGTCCGTTCCGTAACGCTCCATCGCCTCCGCGTACGTGAGCCTCGGAAAGGGAGGGCTCGCGGCGATGCCGGTGGCGCCGAACGCTTCGGCAAGAACGGCCTCGACGACTCCGAAGACGTCGTCCTCGGTCGCGAAGGACATCTCGATGTCGATCTGGGTGAACTCCGGCTGTCGATCCGCGCGCAGGTCCTCGTCGCGGAAACAACGGGCGATTTGAAAGTAGCGCTCGAAACCGGAGACCATGAGGATCTGTTTGAAGAGTTGCGGCGACTGCGGCAGCGCGTAGAACTTCCCGGGGTGGACGCGGGACGGAACGAGGTAGTCGCGCGCCCCTTCCGGCGTCGACTTCGTCAGCATCGGGGTCTCGACCTCGAGAAATCCCTGCTCGTGCAGCGTCCGGCGAACACGGAACGCGATCTCGTCGCGCAACACGAAGTTCTTCAACATCGCCGGTCGCCGCAGGTCGATGTAGCGGTGCTCGAGGCGCAGCTCCTCGGTCGCGTTGGTCCGGTCTTCCGGAAGGAACGGGGGCGTGTCCGCCCGCGCGAGGAACTCCAGGCGCTCGGCGACGACCTCGATCTCGCCGGTCGCGATTTCCCGGTTGACCTGATCGCTCCCGCGCCGGACGACCTCGCCTTCGATCTCGACGACGTCTTCCATCCGGGCGTCGCCGGCCCGCGCGAAGGCCTGCTCACTCGAGCGCGAGCTCTCGAAGAGGACTTGCACGACGCCGCTCCGGTCCCGGACGGTCAAGAAGATGAGCTCCCCGAGGTCGCGGCGCCGTCCCACCCAGCCGCGCAGGAGGACGCGGCGTCCCGCATCCGCCGCCGAGAGAAGCCCCGCCGGCTGTCTCGGAAGGGTCACCGCTCCCTCGCGGCGCCGAGTCGGCGGGCGAGCTCCGACCGCGGGAAGGTCTCCTGCTCCCCCGTGGCGAGCCTCTTGACCGTGACCGCGCCGTCCGCGCGCTCGCGCTCTCCGATGAGTACGGCGAGCACGCCCTCCCGGTCGAGGCCGCGCGCATCAGCTTCTTGGAAGAGCACGCTCGCGCGCGCGAGGCCCTTCTTGATCCCGCGTGCCGACAGGTCGACCTCGACGCATTCGCCCGGGAATGCCGCCCGGATTTCCCGGGCGATCCGAGCCGCCTCCGGAAGGTCGTCGGAACGCTGGGGCAGGACGACGACGCAGGCGCGGCGCGGAATCGCGAGAGGCGCGACCTGCAGAAGCCGATCCTCTCCGATTGCGAAACCGATGGCCGCGAGGGACGGTCCCCCGAGCGATTCCACGAGCCCGTCGTATCGCCCGCCGCCCAAGATCGCGTCCTGCGCTCCGAGGTCTTCCGAGACGACTTCGAACACGGTCCTCGTGTAGTAGTCGAGGCCGCGAACGAGCGACGGTTCGTCCTGGAAGGGTATTCCGGCGTCCGCGAGCATTCGGCGGACCTCTTCGTGGTGGCGCTGGGACGCTTCGTCCAGAAAGTCCATCGTGCGCGGGGCGCCCTCGAGCGCCGCGCGGACGCCCGGGTCTTTCGAGTCGAAGAGCCGCAACGGGTTCTCGGCCAACTTGCGCCGATCGTCTTCGCCGAACGAGCCGGCCCGCGGGAGGACGTGCGTTCGCAGAGCTTCCCCGAACGAAGCGCGGGTCGCGGCGGTGCCCACCGAGTTCAAGGAAACCGACAGCGACCGGAAACCGAGCGCGTGAAGGAAATCGAAGAGCATCTCGAGAACTTCCGCCTCCGCGGCCGGACCGGAGACCCCGAAGAGCTCGACACCGATCTGGGAGAACTCCCGGTAACGCCCCGCCTGCGGCCGCTCGTATCGGAATTGCGCCCCCAGGTAATAGAGGCGGAGCGGCATCGGCCCGGCGGCGAGCCCGTTCTCGATCACCGAGCGGACGACGCCGGCCGTGTTCTCCGGACGCATCGTCAGCGACCGCCCCTTGCGGTCGGAGAATGTGTACATCTGCTTGTGAACGAGGTCGGTCGTCTTGCCGACCGACCTCTCGAAAAGCGCGGTGTCTTCGAGCACCGGCGTGCGGATCTCGCCGTACCCACGGGATCGGAAGGTCTCACGGGCGATCCGCTCCGCCTCGTTCCACCGCTCGCTCTCCGGCGGAAGGAGGTCTCGCGTCCCTTTGACGGAGCGGAAGCGGGGATTCACGCGGACGCCCACTTGCCGTCCAGCTGGAAGTACCCCTCCTTCAAAGCGAGGTAGTGACGGTGGAAGCGCTTCAGATCTTCGACCTCCGCTTGCGAGAGCTCGCGGACACAGCGCGCGGGGGCGCCGAGCCAGAGCGTGCCCGGCGGGACGACCGTGCGGGGCGTCACGATCGCGCCGGCACCGATCAGGGCGGACTCTCCGACCTCCGCGCCGTCGAGCACGGTCGCGCGAATTCCGATGAGCGCCCCGCTCCGGACGACAGCGCCATGGACGATCGCGCCATGCCCGAGCGTGACCTCTTCCTCCAGGATCGTCGGGTACCTCTCTTCGGTGACGTGGACGGCGCAGTTGTCCTGGATGTTGCTCCGCGCGCCGACGCGGATGAAGTGGCAGTCTCCGCGGACGACCGAGTTGTACCAGACGGACACGTCGTCTCCGAGCACGACGTCGCCGATGACCGCGGCGGTCTCGGCGAGGTACACCCTCGCGCCCAGGCGAGGCGCCTTCCCCACATACTCTCGGACGAGGCCCATGAAAACGGGCAATCTAGCACGCCGGTGCCGCGATCACTTCTCCGGCTCGGGCCATCGAAACGCCCCGCGCCGCAGCACCCGGACGGGCTCCCGCGTCGCGTCGACGATAGTCGACGGCTCGCCACCCGCGGTCGGACCATCCTCGACGAGGAGATCGAGATCGGAGCCGAGCTCCTGCGCCACCGCGTCCGGATCGGCGAGAGGGGTATCGCCGGAGCGATTGGCGCTGGTGCCGGTGAGCGGGCCGACCGCGGAAAGAAGCTGCCGGAGCCCGGGCGCAGCCGGCATGCGGACGGCGAGGGTCTCGCCTCCGCTCGATGCGGCGATCGGCGACCGAAGCTGCAGGACGACGGTCAGCGGCGCGGGCCAGATTCCGAGGAAGCGATCGAGCGACGCCACTGCGACGCGCAAAGGACCGAGCTGCGCGGGATCGGAGAAGAGCACGAGGAGCGGCTGGTCCCGGTCTCTGCCCTTGATCTCGAAAATGCGGGAGACGCCGCGCTCGTTCATGGGGTCGGCCGCCAGCGCATAGAAGGTCTCGGTCGGAACCGCCGCCACACCGCCCCGCGAGAGGAGAGCGCGCAATCGGGCGATTCGCGGGGGAGAAACGACGAGCTCCGCGAGCCCGATCCGCTCGATCGAGCCGGGCCGATTCACCTTCCGACGTAGCGGTCGTACAGCCGCCGCGCGCGGCCGGGGTCCTCCGTTCCCCGGACGACGCAGCGGCCGTCCGAGAAGATCGTGAGGCTCACGCCCTCGACGTCGGCGTTCAAGAGCTGCGGCGACCGGCGCACCTGCGCCACGCGAGCGAGGCGCTCTTCCAGCGCGTCGAAGTCGGGCCGTTGCCGCCCCGAGCGTGCAACCTGGACGGAGCGGCGGCCGCAGAGCTTGACCACTTCCGCGGCGCCTTCTCCTTCGAGCGCCGGAAAACGCGTTTCGGAACAGACCGGACAGGCGACCGAAGGTCGAGCGCCCTCGAACGAGCGGTGCGACCG
>DASWDK010000144.1:0-2367 GCA_036395335.1 Thermoanaerobaculia bacterium | reverse complement strand
TGGAGCCGGGCTCGGAGAGGATGGAACTGCGGTCGGAGGGACGTGCTTCGGCGAGGCGGGCGGCCGCGTCGCCGGCAGTGGAGTCGATGGCACCGGAGTTGGGAGTGCCGGAGTCGCGGCGGCGCGCAGCGCCAACGTCGGTGCCTCCGTGGGTCGGGGCAACGTTGTGGTGGCCGTGGGCAGCGGCGCCGTCCGGATAATTGCGGCTCGCCCCCCGGCGAACGCCGTCGGCGAAACAGGCAACGGCCCGGCTGCCGACGGACTGCGTCCCGCCTCCCTCGAGCGGAACACCAGCAGCGCCACGACCGCGGCCGCGAGGATGAGCAGGAGC
Source organism: Thermoanaerobaculia bacterium (assembly GCA_036395335.1). Lineage (GTDB taxonomy): Bacteria > Acidobacteriota > Thermoanaerobaculia > UBA5066 > Gp7-AA6 > Gp7-AA6. The sequence goes on along the minus strand of DASWDK010000144.1, from coordinate 2,036 downwards.
CAGACGGATCCCAGCCTTGGCCGGCTGGACGGGTAAACTTCGGGCCCAGATACGTCGAGCGGCTGGTCCATCGGCTCCGGCGGGGCGTTTTCCCACGACAGGAGGGCGGGCTCCGGCTCCGACGGCTCGACCGGCGCAGAGAGCGGAAGGTCGATCTCGGTCTCGGGCAGGCGGATCTCCGGCTCGTCGGCGTCAGGCGCCGGCACCGGCTCGGGAGGCTCCGGCGCGGTCACGTCCTTCTCGGGCTCCGCGACGTCGGGCGGAACCGGCAGCGCGACTTCTTCCGCCGGCTCGACCGGCGCCGGGCGCGGTTCTGTGGGGGACTCCTCCGCTGCGTACTCCGGATGGAGGAGGCCGAGTGTCGCCAGCGCGGCGAGAAGCTTCTCGACGGAGAAAGGATCGGGCGGCGCACGGCGCGAGATCTCCGCGGCGCTCGCGCGCCCGTCGATCGCGGCGACGACACGGAGCGCGTCGGGCGTGAGTCCGAGCGTCGCGAACTTCTCGTCGAAGTCGAGGCCGCGCAGGAGCGGCGCATCCGCCGACGGCAGCGCGTGATGAACGAAGGCCCGATCCCGCGAACGGAGGAAGAGTTCGAGAAGAACCCGGTGAATCCCCACCCGGAATTGCCCCGGCTCCGGCCTCGCGGCGGCGTCGAACGCGTAGGAGCCCTCGAGCCAGCCGACGAGGTGCGAGAGGATCTCGACGACGCGGATCCTTTCTCCCCACCGCCAATCGCGTTCCGTGAGCAGCCCGTGGTCCCGCGCCGACCGGGCGCGGTCCTCTCCCTTCGAGACGCGACCTTCCAGAGCAGCCGGGTCGATTTTGCCCGCGCGGACGAGTACTTCGATCGCATCGAAATCGGAGTCGGACGACGAGACGTCTCCGACGTCCCCCTCGACGATCTCGAAGCGGACCTTCTCCCCGGGCCGCGAGAAATGGAGGATGCCGCTCGCCCGCTCGCGCCAGAGCGCCGCGAAGGCGGCGAGCAGATCGACGCCCCGAATGGCGCCCTCGCGCTCGAAGGCCGTCCTCATGCGGAGCGGGCTCGTCCTCCTTCGCCGGGATCGGTCGAGGCGGGGGCGGGCTCTCCGGTCGCCCTCCCCGCATCGAGATACTCCCGAACCGCACGGGCCGTGGCGGGTCCGACGGCCGCCTCGACTTCCCGCGGGTCTGCGGCGGCGACCCCGGCGAGCGACCCGAAGCGCGTCAGCAGCGTTCGCGCACGCGTCGGCCCGATGCCGGGAATGTCCCTCAGGCTCGTCTCGCGCATCCGTTTCGAGCGGCGGCCGCGGTGGCGCGTGATCGCGAAGCGATGCGCCTCGTCACGGACTCGCTGGACGAGCTGAAGGGCCGGGTCCTTGCGGCCGAGACGGATCGGCTCGGGCCGCTCCGGCACCCAGATCTCTTCCTCGCGTTTGGCGAGCCCGACGACGGGAAGCTCGACCCCGAGTCGATCGAGCGCGGTCAGCGCCGCCTGGAGCTGGCCGCGGCCGCCGTCTACCAGAACGAGGTCGGGTATCGGGCTTCCTTCGTCACGGAGCTTGCGGTAGCGGCGCTCGACGGCCTCGGCCATGCTCCGAAAGTCGTCCGGCGCGAGGAGCTGCTGCGACGCGATCCCGAACAGCCGGTAATCCGACTTCTTCGGCCGCCCGTCTTCGAAGACCACGAGAGACGCGATCGAATCGGTGCCCTGAAGGTGGGAGATGTCAAAGGCCTCGATCCGGCGCGGCGCGACCGCGAGGTCGAGAACACGCGCCAGACGCTCGACGCCGAGCGCACCTTCGCCGCCCATCCTCCGAAATCGGACTCTGTGTCGCTGGCAGGCGTTGTCCTGCGCGAGCTCGACCCGCTCGCGCGAGGGTCCCCGCTGCGGCACCCGCACGGCGACTTTCGCATCCCGCCGGGAGGCGAGGAACGATTCGAGGAGAGCCGGATCCGGGATCCCGACCGAGAGGTGGATCTCCGACGGCAGAAACGGATTGGCGTCGTAGAACTGGGGAAGGAACGCTTCGAGGAACGCCGCGGGATCGACTTCC
>DASWDK010000143.1:0-10709 GCA_036395335.1 Thermoanaerobaculia bacterium | reverse complement strand
GGAGTCACGGGAAATTCGTCCTGTCGTAGGATGAATGCGTTCCGATGAACGAATGCCCGTACTGCTACGCCCGGGTCGGACCGAACGACATCGTGTGTCCCAATTGCGGCAAGGAGATCGAGCGGTGGCAGACCGGGTTCTACACACGCCAGCCGCTTCCCGCGCGCAAGCGGACGGCGGTGTGGATCGGAGCGCTGCTCGCCTTTCTCCTGGTGCTGGCCGGCTTCGCGAAAGCCTGTCACTGGATCTGAGCAGAGCCGCCCTGCAATCGGGGCAATATCGGTGTCACCGAAATTGTTGTCGCGGGTGATGAGAGAGCTCATCCGTAAGGCCGCACCGGTTGTGTTGGCGATGGCGCTCGCGGCGGTTTTCCCGTCGGGCGCCCGGGCGCAATGGGTCCGCCTCCAGAGGTGCGAGAACGCCCTCCCCTGCTCGGTCCCGTTTTCCGTGCGCTACGCGCCCGATCCGCTCCTGGCGGCCCAGTATGGAAAGGTCTCCCCGACGGCGCTCTCCGCTCGCGTCGCGCTCGAGGCGAAGCCGACGGTTCAGATCAATCGGCCCGCTCCATCCACCGATTTTGCAGAGGAGGCCGCGCGCCAGTTCGTGCTCTCGCACCCGCCACCCGCGAAACCGGGGCGCAACCGTCTGCCTTCGGACTGACGAGAGCGAGTCAGAAAACTCCCGGCGACCCCACTCACGAGCGAAAGATCTGCAGCTCCCGCAAGGCGCGCAGCTCGTCGCGGATCTGCGCGGCGCGCTCGAAGTCGAGCTCCTTCGCTGCCCGCTTCATCTCCTTCTCGAGCTCGGAGATCCGCCGGGAGAGCGAGGGGGCGTCCGGGAGGTCCGGCCGCGATAGGGAAGCCGTGGCGTCGTAGTAATCGAGGCTCGCCATCCGGACGAGCGGCGAGTTCACCTGTTTGACGATCGAGGCCGGCTCGATCCCGTGGTCCCGGTTGAAGATCTCCTGGATCGACCGGCGGCGCGAGGTCTCTTCGATCGCGCGGCGCATCGAGTTCGTCATTGCGTCGGCATAGAAGAGAACTCTGCCCGCGACGTTGCGTGCGGCCCGCCCCGCGGTCTGGATGAGCGAGGTCTCGCTCCGGAGGAACCCCTCTTTGTCGGCGTCGAGGATCGCCACGACCGCGACTTCCGGGAGATCGAGCCCCTCGCGCAGGAGGTTGATCCCGATCAGGCAGTCGAAGACGCCGCGCCGGAAGTCGGTCAGGATCGCGACGCGATCGAGGGTCTCGATGTCCGAGTGGAGGTAACGGCAGCGCACGCCCACTTCGGAGAAGTAGTTCGTCAGCTCCTCGGCCATCCGCTTGGTCAGGGTCGTGACCAGCACGCGCTGCCCTTTTCCCGCTGACTCTCGGACGACGGCGAGCAGGTCGTCGACCTGCCCCTTGACGGGACGGACGTCGATCTGCGGGTCGAGCAGGCCGGTGGGCCGGATGACCTGCTCGACGATCTCTCCCCCCGTCTTTTTCAGCTCTTCGGGGCCGGGCGTCGCGCTGACGTGGACGATCTGGTTCAGGCGCGCCTCGAACTCCTCGTAGGTGAGCGGCCGGTTGTCCAGGGCGGAGGGCAGCCGGAAGCCATAGTCCACGAGGACCTCCTTGCGTGAGCGGTCTCCGTGATACATGCCGTGTACCTGCGGCAGGGTCACGTGCGACTCGTCCACCACGAGCAGGAAGTCGCGCGGGAAATAGTCGATGAGCGTGGGCGGAGGCTCTCCCGGCCGGCGCCCCGAGAGGTGTCGGGAGTAGTTCTCGATGCCGTTGCAGTACCCGAGCTCCTTGATCATCTCCAGATCGAACATCGTGCGCTGATGGAGCCGCTGCGCCTCGAGCAGCCGCCCGGCGGTCGAGAGCTCCGCCAGCCGGGCATCGAGCTCCGTCCGGATGGACGAGATCGCCCGCTCGAGAGTTTCCCGCGGAGTCGCATAGAACGTGCGGGGATAAAGGGCGATCCGTTCGACCTTCTGGAGCGCCGTTCCCCGCAGCGGGTCTGTGCGCGTGATCTTTTCGACCTCGTCGCCGAAGTACTCGATGCGCACGGCGACGTCCTCGTACGCGGGATGGAGCTCGAGGACGTCGCCGCGGACGCGGAAGGTGCCGCGCGCGAGATCGAGGTTCGTGCGCTCGTACTGCATCTCGACGAGCTGCGAAAGGAGCGCGCGCATCCCCGACCGGTCTCCGACTTCGACGTAGGCGAGCATGTCGTAATACGACTCGGGCGAGCCCAGTCCGTAGATACAGGAGACCGAGGCGACGACGATGACGTCCCGCCGCTCGAACAAAGACTTGGAGGCGGAGAGCCGGAGCTTGTCGATCTCTTCGTTGCGCGAGGTCTCCTTTTCGATGTAGGTATCGGTCTGGGGGATGTATGCCTCGGGCTGGTAGTAGTCGTAGTACGAGACGAAGTATTCGACCGCGTTCTCCGGAAAGAATCCGCGAAACTCCTGGTAGAGCTGCGCGGCGAGCGTCTTGTTGTGGGAGAGCACGAGGGTCGGGCGGTTGATCGATTCGATGACCTTCGCCATCGTGAACGTTTTTCCCGATCCGGTGACGCCCAAGAGGACCTGGTCGCGGCGGCCTTCTTCGATCCCGGCGACCAACTTCTCGATCGCCTGCTCCTGGTCGCCCTGCGGCGTGAAGTCGGTCTGCAGGACGAACCGGCCGCCGGCGCGCGCCTGGGCGTCCAGGTAAGACCCGGGCTTTCCGGTGGGCCGGCCGGGGGCGACGCGGGGCTTCGGCTGGGAGCCGGGGCGCGGACTCAAGGAGGCGGAGTCGCCGCGGCTGTGGGCGGCGTCGATTCGGGTGTATTCCGTATGCCGGCATTGCCGGCGGCTTCCCCGAAAACCCGGGTCAGGTCGTGCACTTCCTCGCGTCCGACGACGCGCCCGAGCTTGACGGCGTCCCGCACCTTCTCCATGTCGTCTTTCCGGACGCGCCGGTCCTCGAGGGCCCGGCGGAAATCGGCGTATGCCGAGTCGAGCTTCGACTTGTCCTCCTCCGTCACGTCGGAGGCATATCCCGCCCGGACCCGTTCCATCAGGAGGTCGGTCACGGCCGTCGGCTTATTCCGAATGTAGACGCCGAGCCCGATGAGCGCCGCGACCAGGAGGACCGCGGCGCCGCCGCAACCGAGGAGCGCGGCCTTCCAGCAGCCGCGGTTCGCAGGGGGAGCGGCGGGCTCGATGGGAGGCGCCGTGCTCACGAGGGTTCCGCTTATAGCATACGGCGCGGCGATGCCTCAAAATGAGGAACGGCAGCGCATGAATCGGGGAAAAACACTCCTTGCCGTGCTGCCGCTCTTCGTTGCGACGCTGCTCGGCGCCGTCGCCGGAGCCGCGGCGACGAACTTCGTCCGCGTCCCGCGCGTTTCGGAGCTCGAGACCTACCGTCCCGACATCATCACGGAAATCCGCGGAAGCAACGGTTCCACGATCGCGCGGTACGCCATCGAGCGGAGAATCCTCGTCTCGCGAGGGCAGATCCCGGCGGTCCTGCGAAACGCGATCATCGCGACCGAGGACAAGAACTTTTTCCGCCACGGTGGTGTGGACGTCCAGCGCACGGTCTCCGCTCTGTTCGCCAACCTTCGACAGAAGAGCTTCGCGCAGGGCGGCTCGACGCTGACGCAGCAGCTGGCGCGCGCGATATTCCTCTCGCCCCGGAAGACGATCACCCGGAAGATCAACGAAGCCTTCGTGGCCTTCGACATCGAGCGACGCTACTCGAAAGAGCAGATCCTGACGATGTACGCCAACGAGATTTACTTCGGGCACGGCAACTACGGAGTCGAAGCCGCCGCGCGCTACTACTTCGGCAAGAGCATCAAGGATCTGACTCTCGCCGAGGCGGCGCTCTTGGCGGGAATCGTCCAGAGGCCCGAGGATCAGTCCCCGTTCCGGAACCCGGTCCAGGCGCGCCGGCGGCGGTCGACCGCGCTCGCACGGATGCGGGCGGAGGGTTACATCACCGAGGCCGAGCGGGCCGCCGCGGACGCCGAACCACTCCCGGCGAGCCCGTCGCTCGAAGAGACGATCGTCGCGCCGTACTTCTGCGAAGAGATCCGCCAGTATCTGGAGCGGACCTACGGGGAACAGGAGCTCTATCGCCGGGGGCTCCGGGTCGAGTCCACACTCGACCCGCGCCTGCAGGCCTGGTCCGAGGAAGCGCTCGGATGGGGTCTTCGCCGCCTGGCCCGCCGCCACGGCTTCCGGAGACCACGCAACCTCCTCGCCGAGGGCTACCGGGATCTCGACACGTTCGTGGACCCGTCCTGGGAGGGTTCCGCCGCTTCCCCGGGAAGCGCCGTTCGGGGCGTCGTCCTTTCGGTCTCGCGGTTGGGCGCCGAGGTCCGGGTCGGGAAGAAGGTTCTCCCCCTTCTGCCCGCCGGACTCGCGTGGACGACCGCGACCGACCCTTCGAAGATCCTGCGCCAGGGGGACCTCGTGACCGTCACGATCGGTCAGAAGAAAGACGGCTCGGATGAGCTTTCGCTCGAACAGGACCCGAAGGAAGAAGGGGCGGTTTTGATCGTCGAGAACGCGACCGGCGCGATCCGGGCGATGGTGGGCGGCTACGATTGGACCCGCTCGAAGTTCAACCGGACGACTCAGGCCCTGCGCCAGGCCGGCTCGACCTTCAAGCCGTTCGTCTACCTTGCCGCGCTCGAGGCGGGCTACACGCCGTCCGACACCGTCTTCGACGGACCCATTTCGATCGTATTCGATCCGCATCAGCCGCCGTACCGGCCGACGAACTACGACGGAAAGTTCCGCGGGATCGTGACGTTTCGCCGGGCGCTGGAGTACTCGTACAACGTCTCGGCGGTGCGCGTTTCGGAGATCGTCGGCCGCTCCCACGTCATCGAAGCCGCGCACCGGCTCGGCATTCGCCAGAAGCTCTCGCCCTATCCGTCGATCGCGCTCGGCGCCTTCGAGGTGACTCTCGCGGAGATGACTTCGGCATTCTCGGTGTTCGCCAACCAGGGCCTCGCGTTTCCGCTGTACCTCTTCGACCGAATAACGGACTCGAACGGGGACGTGCTCGAGCAAACGCGTCCCGACGCTCGCGAGGTGGCCAGCCCGCAGGCCTGCTTCCAGCTCCTCCAGATGTTGAAGGGCGTTACGCAGCGTGGGACCGGCGCTTCGGCCGCCCGTCTCAAGTTGAACATCGCTGGGAAGACCGGCACGACCAATGACTGGACCGACGCCTGGTTCCTCGGGATGACGCCCCGCTACACGATCGGCGTCTGGGTGGGCAACGACAAGAAGACCGAGAGCCTGGGCAAGGGAATGGACGGCGCGCACGCCGCGCTGCCGATCTGGATCCGGGTCGTCGAGAAAATGAAGGACGGTGGACAGCTCGACCCGAAGGAGGACTTCGAGACACCGCCCAACGTCGTCTTCACTGCCGTGGACTACGAGACCGGGTTGAAGGCGACCCCCGAGAGCCCGCGCCCGATCTTGGAGACGTTCGTTTCCGGATCACAGCCGAGCGAAGAATGGTCTTCCCGGTGGGAGGAGATCACGCGGTTGCCCTGGTCGCTCCAGCGGTCGTTCTACCTGCCGAAGAAAGGCGAAACCGCCGAAGAAGGACTCCCCGGGCCGGGGCCCACGCCCGCGGCGAAACCGACTCCGGTCCCGTAGGGTCGGGTCAGGCGGTGACCGCGGCGGCGGGCTGCACGTCCACCGTCAGCTCGGCAACGACGTCGCGGTGCAGCCGGACGTGCACGCGGTGCTCGCCCAGCCGCTTGATCGGCTCGGCGACCTCGATGCGACGCCGGTCCACTTCGATTCCCCGCTCTCCCAGAGCGTCGGCGATATCGGAAGGGGTGACGGAGCCGTAGAGGACGTCGCCCTCCCCCGCCTTCTTCGTGATCGCGATCCGCAGACCTTCGATCTTGCGGGAGGCCTCTTCGGCGACCGCCTTCTCGCGCAGGTTCTTGTCGTCGTACTTCTTCTTCTCTTCGGTCAGGCGGCGGGCGTTCGAAGGCGTCGCCTCCCAGGCGAGGCCCTGCGGGAAGAGATAGTTTCGGGCGTAACCGGGCTTGACGGCGACGGTGTCCCCGCGGTGCCCGAGTCCCCGGACGTCGTCGGCCAGAATGACTTTCATCGCGTTTCGATTGCTCCCGCGCCTCGACGGCGAAAATCCACGTACCAGTCGAACAGTCCCAAGAGCGCAACCCCGACGTTCATCGGGAAGTAGGCGACCAGGGTATAGACACCCACGCGGAGGAGCCAGAACCGGAACCACCTCCGCGCGAAGTGGCAGATGATAGAGAGCCCCGCCACGAAATACAAGGCAGTGAGCGGCAGGAGGATGCTGCCCATCGCGGGCCGTACGGCCGGCGCGACGAAGACGGACCCCGCGCCCGCCGCGACGAAAAGCGGCGCCACCCCCGCCGGCAGCCGAAGCCTCTCGAAACGGGCGGCGTCCCCCGACGGGGCCGGGCGGGCGAGCCGGGCACCCCCGTAGAACGAGATCGCGGCGGAAAAGACCCAGAGAAGCCCGAGCAGTCCAGCCCAGTATCGGCGGCTGAACTCGCGGGCGGCGTCGAGCGTCGCCCGCACGCGCGCGATCGTCTCCGCGTCCATCCCGGAGCGCCCGTAGGAATTCATCGCCGCGGGGATCATCCGATCGAACTCCCGCGCGATCTGCTGTCCGACCGGCTGTCCGGAGGCGGCGGCGTCGCCGAGAAAGAGAGTCGCCAGCAGAATCGCTCCGGTTGCGCAGAGCAGGAGGTACGCGAGCGAGGGACGAGCGGTCGCGCGCGAAAGCGATGCGAAGGCGGCGGGCAGAGCCGCGGTACAAGCGGCAAGCGCTCCACGTATCCACGCCTCCGCTCCCTCGCCCATCGCGAGCGCGACGGCGGCGACGAGCGCTCCGGCGAGCGCCGCCGCCAGTACCGCCGCGGCGCCGCCCTTCCGGTGGGCGAGCCGGACAGTAGGGATGCCGGCCAGCGGAAGGCCGATCGCGCCGACGAGCGGCAACGCGAGAAAGAGCGCGAAGGAAAGGGCCGAGAGCCCGGCCGCGAAGGCGATCTCCGTCGCCGTCGATGCCACTCCCGACGACCCGTGAGGGGCGTCGCGGGCCTCGATCACGTGAGAAACCGTCTACCGACCGTCTCAGTCCGTGGCGTACGGCAAGAGCGCGATCGACCGGGCCCTCTTGATCGCGGTCTGGAGCTTGCGCTGGTGCAGCGCGCAGGTTCCGGAAATTCGCCGGGGCAGAATCTTGCCTCGCTCCGGGATGAACCCGGCAAGCAGCTTGACGTCCTTCCAGTCGACGTACTCGAGCTTTTCCGCGCAGAACTTGCAGACCTTGCGGCGGCGGACGAAGAACTTCTTGCGGGTTCCGGTCTTGCCTTCGCGGCTTGCGGCGCTCGACCGTCCACGCGGCGCGGGGCTCATGAGGACTCTCCCTTCTCCGCCGACGGCGGGATGTCGGCCGGCGTCGGCGCCGGTCCCGGCGTCATGGCTGCCGGCGGACGAGGCGGCCGACGGGCGGCTTTCTCCCGCTGCCGGACGGCGGATTTCGCGGCGCGCTTCAACTCGAGGTCCGCGCGCACCGCGAGATGCCGCAGCACCTGGTCGGAGAGCTTCATTCGCCGCTCTGTCTCGGCGATCACCGCCGGCTCCGCGGAGACCTGGAAGTAATGGTAATAGGCCTCTCTCTTCCGAAGGATCGGAAAGGCCAGCCGGCGCCGCCCCCAGGTCTCGTCCTTGACGATTTCCGCGCCCCCGTCGGAAAGAATCTTGCGGTATTCGGACGCCACCTTCTGGGCGTCCTCGTCGTTCAGGTCGGGCGTGACCAGGGCGACGATGTCGTAAAGCCTCATTCGCTCCTCCTCGTGGATGTCAATCCCGGCTCGTCGGAGCCGGGAGAGGATGGTTTTCGATTCGCGAGTCTCATCGCAGCGTCGATCCCGTCCGTGAGCCAGAGCCGAAGAGCTTCGACCGCCCGGTCGATGCTCACCTCGAAGAGCTTCCTTTCTCCGCGCGCGAACGGTTCGAGAACGTAATCGGAGAGCTCGTCGCGCTCCCGCGAGTAGTGCTCACCGCGGACGCCCACCCGCAGGCGGGCGAACCCGTTCGTTCCGAGCCGTTCGATCACCGACGCCATCCCTTTCTGTCCCCCGGCCGATCCGCGTGGACGCATGCGCAGAAAGCCGAGAGGCAGTTCGATGTCGTCGAAGACGATGCAGAGATCTTCGGGACCGATGCCATTCTTTTCGCAAAGAGCTCGAACGGCCTCTCCGGAGGCGTTCATGAAAGTCTGTGGAAGCGCGAGCAATACGCTTTTTCCGCAAACGCGGCCGCGCCCCACCCGGGATTTGCCTTCGCGCGAGCGGATCCGGAAGCCTTCTTCCGCCGCCAACCTCTCCACGACCCGGAACCCCGCGTTGTGGCGGGTCCCTTCGTAGCGGGCGCCCGGGTTCCCGAGGCCGACGATCGCGCGCAGGCCTTACTTCTCCTTCTTCTCTTCCCCCTCTTCCTCGGTGACCGCCTTGCCCTTGCGCAGGACTTCCGGCTCGACCGGCTCCGCGGCTGCCACTTCGGCCTCCACCACCGCCGGGACTTCCTCGTGGGCCGGGTGCGCGACGTGGACGATGACCTTTTCGAGGTCGTCGACGATTGCCACTCCTTCCGGAGCCTTCACCTCGGAGAGACGAACGGCGTCCCCGATCGCGAGTTCCGTCACGTCCACGGGCAGGTGGTCGGGAATGTCGACGGGCAGGCACTCGATCTCGATCTCGCGGGTGACGAAATCGAGGATTCCGGCGTCGGTCTTCACTCCCTTGGCGATGCCGACGACCTCCACCGGGACTTTCACCCGGATCTTCGTGTCCATGAGGACGCGCACGAAGTCGAGATGCACCGGGCGGCGCGACACCGGATCGCGCTGGAGATCCCGGATCATCGCGTGACGGGTCTGGTCGGAGCCCTGGAGCTTCAAGAGGAAAATCGCGTTCTCCCCCGCTCCGCCGCGGAAGGCGTCTGAGAGGGAGCGAACCTCCACCGTGATCGGAACCGTGTCTCGCCCCGCTCCGTACACGACGGCGGGGATCTTTCCCGCCGCCCGCTGTCGGCGGGCCTCGTTTTTTCCGCGCGTCGATCGCCTCTCGACGGTGAGCTCGATGGTCTTCATGTTCTTCCCTTCGCGAGAACTTGCGAAAAACGCGACATTCTACACAAAAAGGGAGGAAACGGAAGCTCCCTCGTGGATTCGCTGGATTGCCTCTCCCAGGAGGGGCGCGACGGAGAGCGTGCGGATTTTCCGGCAGCGGCTCATCGCGTCGTCGAGCGGAATCGTGTTCGTCACGAAGAGGGTCTCGAGCCCGGACTCCTGGATCCGCTCGTGCGCCGGACCGGAAAAGACCGGGTGGACCGCCGCCGCGAAGGTCCGCTTCGCTCCCTGCTCGCGAAGCGCCTCCTCGGCCTGGACGAGCGTTCCGGCGGTGTCGATCATGTCGTCCAAGATCAGGACGTTCTTGCCATCGACCTCGCCGACTACGTTCAAGACCTCGGTCTCGTTCGGTCCGCCCCGGCGTTTGTCGATGATGGCGAGGGAAGCGCCGAGGCGCTTACCGATCGCCCGAGCGCGCGCGACGCCGCCGACGTCGGGCGAGACGATCACGAGGTCGTCCACGTTCATCTCCCGGATCGCGTCGAGCAGGACCGGAGCGGCAAAGAGGTGGTCCACCGGGATGTTGAAGAAGCCCTGGATCTGGAGCGTGTGGAGGTCCATCGTCAGGATCCGGTCGGCGCCGGACGCCGTCAGAAGGTCGGCCATCAGCTTGGCGGCGATCGGAACGCGCGGCTTGTCTTTCTTGTCCTGGCGCGCGTACCCGAAGTAGGGCATGACCGCTGTGATCCGCGACGCCGAGGAACGCCGGAAAGCGTCGAGCAGGATCAGGAGCTCCATGATGTGGTCGTTGACCGGGGAACACGTGGGCTGGACGACGAAGATGTCCGCGCCGCGGACGTTCTCGTCGATCTGGCAGTAGTTCTCCCCGTCGGAGAAGTTGAAGAGCGTGATCTCGCCCAGCCCGATGCCGAGGTACTCACAGATCTCGCGGGCCAGGGCGGGGTGCGCCCGGCCGGAGAAGATCTTGAGCTCGCCGTAGGTGAAGTTCGCGATCAAGCGCGCGGGATTCTACGCGACTCCGCGTCGGACGCGATTGGCTGGGGCGGGAGGACTCGAACCTCCATTGCCGGCTCCAAAGGCCGGTGCCTTACCAGTTTGGCGACGCCCCAGAGTTGAAAGCGATCAAAAGGATAAACCCCACGCTTCGCTCGGAATGGCGGCGTCCCGTGACGCGACGGCTTCCGAAAGTTACTTCTTGGCCGGCGCCTTCTTCTCCTCCACCATCTTGATGCCGAATTTTCCGTTGCTCTCGAGGAAGATGACGCACTCCGATGCTGCGTCGCACGCCGAAGTGTGTCGGCGGTTCGCGGGCTGGAACAGGTAGGAGCCGGGTCCCAGCCTCACGTCGGGCTTCCCTTCCTCCCCGTGAATCCACGTGCCCGAGATGATCACGATCTTGTGGTTGGCCGGATGCGTGTGGAGCGGAGCGGACCAACCCGCCGGAAACTTCGAGATCGCACCGTAGGCCCCCTTGGTCGAGTCGCCCCAGAGCGCGGCGATCATCACGCCCGGAGGCGCATCGGCCAGAGGCGTCCATTTGAGATCCGC
>DASWDK010000142.1:0-9322 GCA_036395335.1 Thermoanaerobaculia bacterium | reverse complement strand
CTGATGGAGGAGGCGCGCCGCGAGCTCGATCCCCAAAAGCGGCGCGAGATCTACCACCGCCTCCACCGGATTTTCCGCGACGACCCGCCGGTCGTCTTCGTGGTCAACGCGTCCCAGAAGTACGCGTTCCGGCGGCGCGTGCACGGACTCGTCACGTCGCCGCTCGGGCTCTATGGCTTCCGGCCGGGACCGTTCTCGTGGTGGGGCATTCCGGACGACTCGGTTTCCGGCGGTCTCCGGCAGTGATCCGCTACCTAGTCCGGCGCCTGCTGCTGGCGATTCCGACCCTCTTCGGGATCGTCGTCCTGGTCTTCCTCCTCCTTCACCTGGCTCCGGGCAGCCCCGCCTCGGCGACCGGTTCTCCCGAGGCCGGCCGTCGCGTCTCGGCGGCCGCGCGCGAAGAGATGCGAAAGCTTTACGGTCTCGACCGCCCGCTGCCGGAGCGGTTCGTCCAGTGGATCGGGCGGGTGGCCCGGTTCGACCTGGGAGAGTCATTCGTGGATCGGCGCCCTGTCTCCGAAAGAATCCGCGAGGCGCTCCCCGCGACGCTTGCGTTGAACGGCCTGGCTCTCTTCTTCACGCTCGCGCTCGCGGTGCCGGTCGGGGTCGCCGCCGGAGGCCGACCCGAAGGCCCGTTCGACCGGGCTTCGGCGGTCGTCTTGTTCGCGCTGTACTCGATGCCCGTCTTCTGGGCGGCGCTTCTCGTCCAGACCCTCCTCTCGGTCGAGCTCGGATGGCTTCCGCTCTACGGCGTCTCTTCCGACCCGGCTCTCGGCGGGTTCGCCGGCGTGGCGGATCGGCTCGCGCACCTGGCGCTCCCGGTCACGTGTCTAACGTACGGCTCCCTCGCATTTTTCGCTCGCCTCGTTCGCGCCGGCGTCGTCGAGGCGCGGTCGCAGGACTTCGTGACCGCAGCGCTCGCGAGGGGACTCTCGCGGCGTCAGGCGCTGTGGCGCCACGCCTTCCGAAACGCGCTCTTGCCGCTCGTGACCCTTCTCGGGCTTCTCCTGCCGGGACTTCTTTCGGGCAGCGTGATCGTCGAGCGGATCTTCGCGTGGCCCGGACTCGGCCGTCTCTACTTCGATTCGATCCTCTCCCGCGATTATCCCGTCGTGCTCGGGCTGTCGCTTCTCGGGGGGGTCGCGACGCTCGCGGCGACGCTCGCGGCCGACATCGCCGCCGCGATCGTGGATCCCCGCCTGCGGGAGCCGGCTTGATTCGACGGCTGTCTCCGAGCGGCCGGTTCGCGCTCGCCGTCGTGGCGCTTTTGTGGGCGGTCGCCGCGATCTCGCCGCTCTTCGCGAAGCGCGCCTCCGAGATTCGCCTCGACGAGCGCCTTCAGGCGCCGTCCCTCGCGCATCCGTTCGGGACCGACGATCTGGGGCGCGACCTCGCCGCGCGGGTCGTTACCGCGACGCCGATCTCGCTCGCGATCGGGCTGGTCGCGGCTGCGGTGTCGCTCCTCGTCGGATTCGGCATCGGCGCAGCGGCCGGCTACTTCGGCGGAGCGGCGGACCTCCTCCTCTCGCGATTGATCGAGGTTGTCCTCTGTTTTCCCGTCCTCTTCCTGCTGCTCGCTCTCGCGGCGTTCCTGCCTCCGTCCCCCGCGACGGTGGTGCTCGCGATCGGGCTGACGACGTGGCCGTCCGACGCCCGGTATGCCCGGGCGGAGATCCTGAAGGCGAGGAACCTCGATTACACCCGGGCCGCCCGGGCGGCCGGAGCCGGTCCGGCGCGGATCCTCCTGCGACACCTCCTGCCCAACGCGCTCCCTCCGCTCCTCGTCTCCGCGGCGTTCGGCGTTTCCTGGGCGATCCTCGCGGAGGCCGCGCTCTCCTTCCTCGGCGTGGGGCTGCCGGCACCGGCCTCGTCCTGGGGAGGGATCCTGTCCGCGGCGCCGGCGTACATCGAGGAAGCCTGGTGGCTCGCGCTGTTCCCGGGCCTCGCACTCTTCGCGACGGTGTCTGCCTATAATCTGCTCGCGGAAAGCCTCCGACACGCGACGACGGAAGCAGGGAGAACGTGATGCCGGAACGCGTTGCCCTCTACCCCGGCTCCTTCGATCCCTTGACCAACGGACACTTGGACGTCCTCTTCCGCGCGCGGCGTCTCGCGGACCGCGTCATCGTGGCGATTCTCGAGAACGACGAGAAGAAACCGCTCTTCTCGATCGCAGAACGACTCGAGATGATCCGCGAGATCGTGGGAGAGGACTCGGGAGTCGCGGTCCGCTCGTTCTCCGGCCTCCTCGTGGACTTCGCGGCGCAGACCGGCGCGACGCTCCTCGTCCGGGGCCTGCGGGCGATCTCCGATTACGAGTACGAGCTGCAGATGGCGCTCATGAACCGGCGGCTCGCGCCCTCGATCGAGACGGTGTTCCTGATGGCGAAGGAAGAGTACTCGTACGTTTCGAGCCGTCTCGTCAAGGAGGTGGCGCGGCTCGGCGCGGACGTCTCCGGTCTCGTCCCCGAGCCGGTCCGGCAACGGCTGGAAGCGCGGCTTCCGCGCTCGTGAGCGCCGGTGAGCGCGTCGTCGAGACGCCGCTGCGCGTCCGGTATTCCGAAACCGACCGGATGGGGATCGTCTACCACGGCGCCTATGTCTCCTGGTTCGAGGTCGGCCGCACCGAATACTGCCGCGCAGCCGGCTTCCCGTACCGAAGGATGGAGGACTCGGGCTTGCTCATCCTGGTCACGCGGGTCGATTGCGCTTACCGCCGCCCAGCGCGCTACGACGACCGAGTCGTCGTGAAGACGCGCTTGACCGACCTTGCAACCCGCGGGCTCGCATTCGCGTACGAAGTCGCGGAGGAAGGAGGCCGGCGCCTCGCGGATGGCTCGACGCGGCACGTCTTCGCGGACTCCTCGGGCAAGCCGACGCGTGCGCCGGCGGAGATCTTTAGGAAACTGGAGACGTTCCGAGGCGGACCGATTCGGGATTGAATTTAACGGCGCTTAGGTCCTGGCTCCGAATATCTCTCGGTCGAGCGCCTCCTTGTCGATCTGAAGGTAAGCGGCGACGTCCTTGAGCACCGATGCGAGAGTTCCGACCTTGAGGGCTCGGTGAGCGGGGATCGTGACGTGGTGCTCGGTGCCCATCCGGGTCGAGGTGAGCCGAATGTGGCTGCCGGAGCGGCGCATGACCTCGTAGCCGAAAACTGCGAGCCGGCGCGCGAGCTCCTCGCCGCCAAGGTCCCGCGGCAGCTTCACACCGCCAGGACTTCGTCCCGAACGAAGTGGAGACGGACGAGGCGCGGGCGCTCCGGTTCGTCGAAGTGGCATCGGACGGCGTCCTGGACGTTGGCCTTCAACTCTTCGAGCGTCTCGCCTTCGGTAAAGATCGAATGGCCGAGCGCGCGTGCTTCGTAACCCGACTCAGCGGACTCCTCGACCAGGAAGATCACCTCTTGCTCAGCAGCCACGGTCTCCTCGGTTAGGGAGTCTAGCCGAAAGCGGCCGAGGTCGACCGCGTCGAAAGAGAGGCGTTGCCGGTTTCGGGTTCCGATCGAGCTGTTTGAAGGTCGGAAGAGGCGACGGCCTCCTCCGGCTACCGATTCCCGATTCCCGATTCCAATTTCCCGACCCGGTACCGCGCGATCGTCCACAGGATCTTGCCTCCCGCAGCGACCGTCCCCGAGAGCGTGCCGGTGATCTTCGAGACCCCGACCCGCCGCCGGTAGGACACGGGCACCTCGACGACGGAGAGGCCTTTCTTGGCGGCCTTGACCTGCATTTCGACGGTCCAGCCGAAGTCGCGGTCTTCCATTCCGAGCGCGCGGAGCGCTTCCCAGCGGATCGCCCGGAACGGTCCAAGGTCCGTGTAACGGTGTCCGTACAGCACGCGGATCAGGAAGCACGCGAGCGCGTTGCCGATCTGCGCCTGGGGCAGAAGAGCGCCCGGCTCGCGCTTTCCGAGCATTCGGGAGCCGATTGCGAGGTCGGCTCCTGCGGCGATCGCGCCCATCAGCCGCGGCAGCTCCTCCGGATGGTCGGAGTAGTCGCCGTCCAGAAAAACGAGCACCTCCGGCGGCGAGGCCTCGAGCGCGGCGATTCCGGCGAGACAGGCGCTGCCGTACCCGCGCCGCTCCTCCCGCACGAGGCGCACCGGAAGTCCGCGGGCGACGAGCGGCGTGTCATCGGTCGAGGCGTTGTCCACGACCACGATCTCGCCGACGAGGTCCCGCGGAATGTCGGCGACCACCAGCGGAAGCGACTCGCGCTCGTTGAACACCGGGATCAGGACCGCGACCCGCGGGGCGGCCGTCGACCCGGAAGTCACGAGACCGCCCGGACCGGCCGGAGCGTCACCGCGAGACCCGAGAAGATGAACGCGGCCGCGACGCCGGTCCGCCAGGTCGGCCTCTCGTCGAGGACGACCATCGCCAGCGCGGCCGCGATCACCGGCTGGAGGAAGACGTACGCCGCGACCCGGGAAGCCGGCGTCCGGGCGAGCGCCCACGAGTTCAGGTGGTAGGGAATGACGGTGCAGAACACGATGACCGCCGCGAGGCTCCACCATGCGGTTGGCGAGACGCGGGCGGGCGAGAATCGAAGGAGAGCGGGGATCGCGGCGAGCACGATCGGTGCCGCGCCCCAACGGAACACGGCCGCGACGAAGGCGAGCGGCCGATAGCGCGAGAGGAGCGGCCGGGAGAAAACGAGGAAGAGCGAGTAGGAGAAGCCGTTGGTGAGGATCAACAGGTCGCCACGGAAATACCGGCTGCTCCACTCGAACCGCTCGGCGTTCAAAAGGACCAGCACCCCGGCCCCGGCGAGCACCATGCCTCCGATTACGCGGGGCGTCGTCGCCTCGCGGCCGAGGAGGACTGCAGCCGCGAGCGTGAACACCGGGATCGCGGAGATGAGGATCGACGTGTTGATTGCGGTTGTGAGCGAGAGCCCGAAAATGAAGAGGACCTGGTTGAAGGAAACGCCGAGAAGCGCGAGAACGAAAAGACGTCCACGGTCAGATGGAGCGACCTTTTCCGGAGTCGAGAAGCGCCGAACGATCTCGAGCATTGCCGCCGCCGCCATCACGCGGATCGCCGCGAGCACGAGGGGAGGGATGGAGGGGAGCGCGAGCTTTCCGAAGATGGGAAAGAGCGCGAAGCCGGTCTGCGCCAGAGCGAGAGCGAGATGGACCTGCCACGGAGATCCGCCGTGTCGGAGTCGAGGGACGGCCGGCCCCTCCCTCACTCGGAAGCGAGATCCGAAACGATCGCGGTGTCGTCGGCGCGGACGGTCGAAACGAGACTGTCGCCGTCGAGAACGTCGCGAAACGCGTAGCCGAGTCCGATCGCTCCGGACTGCGGCGATACGGCGGAGCTCGTGACGCGTCCGGCCTCGACTTTTCCCGGAATCTCCTCGGCGAGGCGGCGCAGCGGTGTTCCCGGGTCGATCTTTCGCTCCGGGAAGCGGAACCGGACCAGGCGGCGGTTGACGCGGCCGTACGTGCGGAGCCGGGCGACGACCTCCTGGCCGACGTAACAGCCCTTGGTCGTCGAGATCGCGTTCGCGAGGCCGACCTCGTCTGGCAGGTTCGTCGAGTCCATGTCGATCCCGAACTGCGGCCGCCCCGCCTCGATCCGGAGGATCTCCGCGGTTTCTTCCGAAACCTCCTCCGAACCGGCTTCCCCGAGGATTGTTTCGATCTCGGTGCGCATGGCGATTGGGGCCAGGAGCTCCGCCGAGAATTCGCCTTCAGCAGGGAGAAGCACGGCGTCTCTCGGAACGCTGACGGCGGCGGCTCCCGGTCCATACAGCGAGACCTCGAAAAGCTCTTCCGATCGGTCCTGGATCGTGACGCGGCTTCCGAGCGCGTATTTGCGAAGGTGTTCGAGGACCGGATCCCGAAGCGCCGCGGCAAGGACGAGAAGGATCCGATCGGTCTCTCCGACGGCGCGTGCCACGAAAAGGAGCTTGCCCTTCGGAGTCAGCCCCGCGGCGGCTCGCGTCTCGCCGGGCGCGAGACCTTTCATCTCCTGAGTCAGCTGGCCCTGCAGAAAGGCGATTCGATCCTGCCCGGAGACCTCGAGAAGCGTGGTCGGCCGCAAACGATGCGCGAGCCCCTCCCGCGCCGCGATATAGCCGGGAAGACCCGATACAGTGGGGGAGGTCACCGGCTCGGGCTCCCGAAAGTCGCTACTTCGGTGCGATCGTCGCGCGCAGCCGCACTTTCGGCGCGTCGACGATGTCGAGCGTCTTCATCAGCGTCGAGACGCGGATGTCGTCGTCCATCTCCCCAGGCGAGACGGTCCCTCCGCGATCGCTCGCCTTGACGACGTTTCCGCGGCGATCGAAGACCTCGACCGAAAGCGAGATGCGGCACTCTCTCGTGCCGCGGTTCGCGACGTTGAACTCCCACCACAGCCAGGACTTGTCGGCCGGGTCCTTGCGGCGCGCGTCTTCGATGTCGTCGCGATCCGGATAGTTGCGCAGCGTCAGGCTCTTGACGGAGCAGCCCTGGCGGGTCCACCCGAGCCCGAGGTCGCCGCGGCGCGGAACGGGGACGGTCTTCTCGAAGGTCCCGTCGGCGGCGAAGAGCGCGCTGGCGCCCGCGAAAAGAAGGAGGAACGTCAGGCGTGGTGTCATGGCCGCTCGACCCGGAATTCCCGACGAAGCGCATCGTATCATCCCGACATGAGCGCGACGGAGGATCGGCCCGAGCTCCACGTGATCGACGTCTTCATGATGTCGGTCAAGTGCGGTAACTGTGACGCGTACCAGACGATCGTCGGCTTTCGGAAGCTGCCGGACAAGAACGTCTACACGTACGAGTGCGAGAACGAGATCTGCGACCCCAACGTGACCCGGACGATCGTCGAAGTGCCCAGGCAGTTCGACAACTCGACCAAGCGCGCCGAGGAGCTGCCGTACTACTCCGCCGAAGAGGAAGACGAGCCGGAGGCCACGACGGAGTGAACTCGGGAACGCACTTTCTTCAAGTAGAATGAAGCGTTTATGAGCCGTTTCGCCGGCCTCGAGCCGGTTCCCGCCCTCGCTCCGGACCTCCTCGAGAGGCTGCGTCGGCGCCTCGCGTCGTCCCCCGCGCTCCGCTGGCTCGAGCCGACCTTAGACGAGCTGGAGCTCGACTCCTGCGTGCTCGGCCTGCGTTATCGGCCGGAGCTGACGAACGGCTCCGCGACGATCCACGGTGGCGTGCTCGCGACGCTCGCCGACACCGCGGTCGCCTTTGCGCTGTCGACGAACTTCGATGGGAAAATGGGCTTCGCGACCGCGGACATGACGATCCATTTCCTTCGCCGCGCGAAGAGCGACCTGCGGGCGCGTGCCCGGATCGTCAAGAAAGGGAGGCGCATCAACGTCGGAGAAGTCGAGGTCGTCGACTCGGACGATTTCTTAGTCGCCCGCGCCCTGACGAGCTTCCTCTTGACGACGTCGTCCTTCGACTACCTTCCGGGGGAAAAACGATGAGCGACGAGCCCGTTCCGTTCCCGGCCGCGGAAGCGGGGGAGAGTGAGAAGAAGCCGAGGCGGCGCCGGGGAGGCGTGCGGCGGCGAAAGACCCGCGGGAACGCGGAGGACTCGCGTCCCGCGATCGAGCCGGTCGTCGTGGTTCCGGTCGCCGCGGCAGTGCCGGCCTCAGCCCCGGCCTCCGCAGCGGTCGGCGCCGGGCCGCTCTTGCCGGCGAGATCCGCCGTCGAGCAGCGTCTCTCGCTCTTCATCGACTTCGAGAACATCGCGCTCGGGGTGCGGGATGCGCAGTACAAGAAGTTCGACATCAACCTCGTCCTCCAGCGGCTGATCGAGAAGGGTCGGATCGTCTTCAAGAAGGCGTACGCGGACTGGACCCGCTTCCCCGAGTACAAGCGGGAGTTCCACGAGGCCGCGATCGAGCTGGTCGACATTCCCCAGCGGGGCTACACGGGCAAGAACTCGGCGGACATCCGGATGGTGGTCGACGCGATGGACCTCGTCGCGTCGAAAGGACATATCACGACGTTCGTGATCCTTTCGGGCGATTCCGACTTTTCTCCTCTCGTGTCGAAGCTGAAGGAGAACGACAAGAGCGTCATCGGCCTGGGCGTGAAGAACTCGACCTCCGACCTCCTCATTTCGAACTGCGACGAGTTCATCTTTTACGAAGACCTCGTGCGCGACACCCGCGCCCTGCCGTCGATCGAAAACCTTCCGAAGAAGCAGCAGGACGTCTTCCGGCTGATGCTCGACTCGATCCAGGCCCTCCAACGGGAAAACTACGACGTGATCTGGGGCTCGATGATCAAGCAGACGATGCAGCGCAAGCAGCCTTATTTCAACGAGACCTACTACGGATACAAGTCGTTCTCCGAGCTCCTGGAGGACGCGCAGAGGAAGGGTCTTCTCTCGATGAAGAAGGACGCGAAGAGCGGGGGTTATATCGTTTCGGCTTAGCGGGCGCGCCGCTCAAATCTCCCGGAAGAAGAAACGATCGAGCACCGACAGCCGTTCCTTCCGATCGAAGTCCGGATCGATGATCCAGAGCGCGGCGGCGATCGAGGACGCGAGCGAGTTGCCGTCCTGAGGGGTGAAGCAGAAGCCGATCACCTCCCGATCTCCGTGGACCGTGACCGTGGGCTTCGCGACCACCGTCTGCGAGAAGATCCGGCCGTAGTACCCGTGGTCCCGGCCGAAGGAGAAGATCTGGTTGGCGGAGCGTTTCTCGGTCATGGCGATTCGGGTGTTGCACTTCAATTTCTGAAGCGCCTTCTCGAGGCTGAAGGGTTTCGAGAGGTCCATGTCGAACCAGAGGGAATGCATGTACTGGGTGTTCAACTTCATCGCGGAAGAGAAAATCCGCGGCTTCCAACCGATGGTCTCGAAGAGGTGGAAGGCGTCCCGGGCATGGTGGGTCCCGAACTCCGGATCGTCGTGCTTCCCGGCGTTCGGTGCGGGGCAGAAGCTCGAGTCCTGCGAGACGTCGTTCGCCCTCCGCATGCAAACGAAGCGACCGGCGTCGAGCACGAGCTCGCCGTCCTCCGATCCGAGCGTCTTGATGAGCGTCGCGATGTTATGCGTGTTACAGGAAACGATCTGGACGAAGCGGTCCTCTCCGGGCACGAGCGCTTCTTCGTTGATGCCGATCGCATAGGGCTTTCCGAAGCCGAACTCGCTTCCCTGGGCGAGAAAGCCGTTGGGGCCCGAGATCTTCTCGTAGAGCTTCTTGTTCTCGTTCCCCGCGGGCGTGCAGTCGATGACGACCGTAGCACGCTCGAGCGCCTCGACGGCCTCGAACGAGACCTTGTGGCCCAGCGCCTCGAAGTCGGCGGTGGTGTCCGAGTCGACGGCGAGCTGGGCGCCGCGCTTCAGGAGATGGTTGACTTT
>DASWDK010000141.1:0-1931 GCA_036395335.1 Thermoanaerobaculia bacterium | reverse complement strand
GAATGACAAAATCGCCACGGAAAACGAGTAGATTAGCGGCGTGAGCGAACCGCGCACGCACTATCAGGTCTCTTTTACAGCGAAGCAGGCGCTCTCTCTTTTCGTCGGCCTTCTCGTCGCGCTCGCGCTGGCCTACTTCTTTGGACTGCTGACCGGACTGTCCGGCCGCGAGCCGCGGGAAGCGGCAGCCGCGCTTTCGGAGACGCCGGTGGCTGTCGGGGAGAGGACCGTACCGGCCGCAACCGGCACGGGAGAGCAGATCGTCTTCCCCGCGCCGGTCACGGCGGTCGCCGCCAAGGCTCCGCCGGCCGGAGCTCCCGCGAAGGTCCAGGTGTTCGAGGACGCCGAGGGTAAAGCACCCGCGGCTCGCGCGGCACCGCCGGCGGCGGGGAAGCCGGAGCCGGCGACGTCCGGCGGCTTCCGCGTCCAGGTCGTTTCGGTCTCCTCGCGCGCCGAGGCAGATGCCGAAGCGTCGCGCCTTTCCCGCCGCGGATTTCCCGCGCGGGTCGAGCCGGGACGCGGCTCGAAAGGGACTATCTACCGCGTCCGCATCGGGCCGTTTTCTTCGAGAGAGGACGCCGCCCGTGCATCGCAGCGTCTTGCGTCCGAGGGACGGCGCGACACCTGGATCGTCCCTCCATCGCAGTGAGGGAATCCGTTCCGACGTCGACTGGGCCACGGCGCGCGCCCGAGTGGATCCGCGAACGCCGGCTGAACCTCTCGCAGCTGCACGCCGTCAAGAGCCTCGCGCGGTCCCATGGTCTCTCGACCGTCTGCGAGGAGGCGCGATGTCCCAACCGGAGCGAATGCTTCTCGCGAGGGACGGCGACGTTTCTGCTGATGGGCGACGTGTGCACTCGCGCCTGCGGCTTTTGCGACATCGCCAACGGCCGTCCTCTCGCGCTCGATCCCTTCGAGCCGGCGCGGCTGGCCGCAGCGGCGCACGAAATGGGGCTCGTCCACGTAGTCGTGACTTCGGTCGCGCGCGATGACCTGCCCGACGGCGGAGCCGGGCACTTCGTCGCGACCATCCGCGCGCTTCGGCGGCTCGCTCCTCCACCGCGCGTCGAGGTCCTCGTGCCCGACTTCCGCGGCCGGTTCGACTCGCTTCGCGTCGTCGTCGAGGAGCGGCCCGACGTCTTCAACCACAACGTCGAGACGGTCCCGCGGCTCTACCAGCGGGTTCGGCGCGGCGCCCGCCTCGACCGCTCGCTCGGCCTTCTCGCGGCGTCGAAAGACCTCGTGCCGGACCTCACGACGAAATCCGGCTTCATGCTCGGACTCGGAGAGGAGCGTCGGGAAGTCCTCGACCTTCTCGCGCGGATCCGGGACGCGAACGTCGACGTCGTAACGATCGGCCAATACCTTCGGCCGTCACGCGAGAACCTCCCCGTCGAGGAGTACGTCCCGCCCGCCGTCTTCGAGGAGTACCGCGAAGCGGGTGAAGCACTCGGGTTCCGGCACGTCTTCGCCGGGCCGTTCGTGCGCTCTTCGTATCGCGCGGAAGAAGCTCTTCTCGCTGCGTCCCTCCCGGTGGTTCCGACGCCCGCCGCGCCGAGGAATCTCGGGTGATCCGCCGAGATTCTTCGCCTCGCTCGGGATGACAACGGGGCGGCCGCGCTGGCGCACGCTCGTCGCGGGCGTCGTGTCGGGCGCTCTCTTCGCACTTGCGTTTCCGCCGTTCGAGCTGCCGCTCTTGGTACCGCTCGCGCTCGTCCCCTGGATCGCGCTTCTCGCGGTCGAAGAAAAGCGGGGCCGTGGTCTCGTGGCAGGCCTTTTTTTCGGCCTGACTTACTGGTGCCTCTCGATCCCATGGATCTTTTACGTGGTCACGCGCTTCGGGAGCCAGTCGAGCGCGATGGGGGTCCTTTCGGTCGCGATTCTCGCGCTGATCCTCGCCGAATGGCCCGCGTTCGTCGGCTGGGCGACGG
>DASWDK010000140.1:0-10716 GCA_036395335.1 Thermoanaerobaculia bacterium | reverse complement strand
CGCCGTTGATGCTCTTGAATACGCCGCCATCCGTTCCCGCATAGAGCGTAGCCGGTGTTGAGGGGTCAATAGCGAGGGCGTAGACGAAAGTACCCGTCGGCAGCCCCGCGTTGGCGGCGGTCCAGCTTCCAGCGCCGTCGGTACTCTTGTAGACGCCGGTCCGGTATGTGCCGGCATAGACTGTGGACGTTGCTGAGGGGTCGATGGCCAAGGAGAAGACAATCGGACCGGGGACGGCGGCCAGTCCGGTGTTGGCCGCCGTCCAGCGATCTCCGGCATTGGTGGATTTGAAGATGCCGCCGTAGCCCGCCGCATAGAGCGTGGAGGGCGTTGAACGGTCAATGGCCACGGCGAAGACCCGGAGCCCGTTGAACAACGGGTTGGTCAGTCCGTTATTGACAGCTCGCCAGCTTCCCCCGCTGTTCGTGCTCTTGTAAACGCCGCCATTGCCGCCACCGTAGATCGTGGCCGGTGCCGAAGGATCCGCGGCCAGGCTGAAAACTAAGATGCCGCCGGTCAGGCCGGTGTTCATAGCGGCCCAGCTTCCTCCACCATTCGTGCTCTTGGCGACACCGCTCGTGAAGGCCCCTGCATAGAGTGTGGAGGGTGTTGAAGGATCAATGACCAGAGCGTCGGCATAGCCCTCGGTCAGACCAGTGTTCACAGGAATCCAATTGCCGCCGCCGTTTGTGCTTTTGAAGACGCCGTCGTCGAGGGAACCGGCATAGACCGTTGCCGGCAATGAAGGGTCAATGGCCAGCGCGAGCACACGATCGGTGGTCAGCCCGTTGTTGACGGCGGTCCAGCTCGCCCCGCCGTTGATGCTCTTGAATACGCCGCCATCCGTTCCCGCATAGAGCGTAGCCGGTGTTGAGGGGTCAATAGCGAGGGCGTAGACGAAAGTACCCGTCGGCAGCCCCGCGTTGGCGGCGGTCCAGCTCGCCCCGCCGTCCGTAGTTTTGTAAACGCCGGCGTCGTCGGTTCCCGCATAGATCGTGGCCGGCGTTGAATGATCAATGGCCAGGCTTCGGACAAAGGCGTTGGCTGGCATGCCGGTGTTGGCGGCGCTCCAGCTTGTGCCGCCGTTGCTCGTCTTGAAGACGCCTTGGTTGATCGTGCCAGCGTAGAGTGTCGCCGGCGCCGAAAGGTCGATTGCCAGGGAAGAAACATAGGCCCCGGTCGAGGTATCGGCCAGGCCGGCGTTGACCGCGGTCCAGCTTGCGCCGCCGTTCGTGCTCTTGAAGACGCCGCCGGGATCGCTGGAGGTGGCGGGAAACGTCCCGACATAAAGCGTGGCCTCCGCTGACGGATCGATGGCCAGGGCGTTGACCTCGTTGCTGGTCAGACCGGCGTTGATCGGGCTCCAGATGCCTCCGCCGTTTGCGCTCTTGAAGACTCCCCGGCTGACCGTTCCGGCGTAGAGCGTAGCCGGCGTCTGGGGGTCGATGGCTATGGAAATGATCCATCCTCCTTCCGGCCCGTTTGTCGTCCATGTATTGACGCCGGCGGACGCTTCGCCTCGGAAGACGGCAGCGAGGAGAGCTGCCGCGATTATGCCTTCCCTGAGGCCGGTCCGCAGGTTGAGGCGTCCGGGAGGATTCTTGGGGTCACGCTGAAGCCAGATGGCTCCGAGCGGATGTTTCCTCATCCTCGGAGGCCGAAAGCGAGAGGACTGCGTGAGGAGAGCCTATCACTTGATTGTCGAGCTCCCCGGCGGCCTCTCCCGCCAAGACCGGCTGCGTCCGGGCCGACGCGAATAAGGGTCCGGGGTTCAAATCCCTTCACCGCCACCGCCGCGCTTGACAAAGACCATTTTTGGTGGTCACGTGGCCACTTATAGTGGTCGGCCAGTCATCGCCTTTCGGAGGCCGCACGAGAACCGAGACGCTCCTGACTCTCCGGTTGCTGGAGGAGAGCTATGGGCGGGAGATCGCTCGGATTTTGCAGCGCCCTCTCTCCGGCGTTCAGAAGGCCTTGATAAGTCTGGAATCGGACGGTCTCATCGCAGGACGAACGCAGGGCCGCACGCGGCTGTTCCGCCTCGCGCCCCGTTACTTCGCCTACGCCGAGCTGCGGCGGTATCTCGAGCGGCTCACGGAACCTGAAGACGAGCTCCGGGAACGCGTCGGACGACTTCGCCTGAGGCCGAGAAAGTCTCGGAAGCGCCTCTGAAGCTCGCCGCAAAATCCATCCAGACCGTGGCGCTCGCTGTGCCGGAAGCCCTGGAAAAGGCGGGAATTCGGGCGGTACTCACCGGGGGCGCCTGCGCTGCGCTCCACACAGCGGGCGGATATCAGTCCGAGGACGTGGATTTCATCCTTCAATCGGCCGCTCTGCTCTGAACCCAACACCGGCGTTCGCGTCGTACCATTAGGAATGGACGCCGTCCGCGAAGCGCTGATCCGGGCCGTCGAGACGGGGTTGATGACCCGCGGCGCTCCGATTCTCCTCGCCGTCTCCGGCGGCGCCGACTCCATGGCGCTCCTCTACGGCGCCGCGGAGCTCGCCCCGACGACCGCCTGGCGCCTATCGGTCGCTCACGTCCACCACGGATGGCGCGGGCGGGAAGCCGATCGGGACGTGCGGTTCGTCGCGGCCCATGCCCGGCGGCTCGGCCTTCCTTTCCTCTCGCGCCGGCGGGATGCACGTATGGAGTCGCGGCGGCTCGGCCTCTCTCCGGAAGCGGGCGCGCGGCGCGTCCGCTACGAAGCACTCCTCGAGATGGCGCGCGAGGTGGGAGCTTCGCGGATCGCCACCGCGCATCAGCGGGAAGACCGGATCGAGTCCTATCTCCTGGCGCGCGAGCGCAAGGGCGGCCTCGCGAGCCTCGCGGGTCCGCGCGAGAGCCGGGCGGACGGGGTCGTCCGGCCGATGTTCGCAGTCTCGAAGGCGCAAATCCTGCAGTTTCTCGCTACGCGCGGTCTCTCGTTCCGGCGAGACGCCTCGAACGGAGATCTCCGTCTTGACCGGAATCGGCTTCGGCGGAACGTGCTCACGACGTTGGGAGAGGGAGAGCGCGAGGCCATCGCGCGCCGCGTCGAACGGCTCGCTCGCCGCCGCGAACGGCTCGACTGCGACTTCGAGGAGACGATCCGGCCCGCGATCGTGATCGGCAGGAACGTCGTCATCGCCGATGCAAGGCTCCTCGAGCGATCGATGGCCGAGCTCCGGCGGCGCGCGATCTTCGAGTGCGCGGTTCCCTTCGCCGAGACCGGAAGATCTCCGTTGACCGGCAGGGAACGCGAGCAGATCGTTCGACTTCTCGCGGGCGGTGCCGATTTCTGTTTCGAGGCGGGACGGCTCATTCGTTTCCGCCGGCGCGGAGAGCGATTCGAAGTTCGGCGCGCATCCGAGGCCTGCGGGCGCAAAAAGGGCAATAATCGAGTCGCGGTGTCCGTTATTGTGGGCGATCGAAGGGAGTCACTCGGTTGAACGCCACCATCAAGAACCTTCTGCTGTGGATGGTCATCCTGGTCCTGATCATCCTGGCGTGGAACGTCTTCAAGACCGGCGCGACCGCGGTCGAGGAGATCACGTTTTCCCAGTTCCTGGATCAGGTCGCGCAGGGGCACATCCAAAAAGTCACGATCCGGGGGGAGGAGATCCGCGGCACCTACGCTGCCTCAGCGGGACGCCGGGAGCCGCTCTTCAAGACGTACGCCGCCAACTACCCGGACCTCGTCAAGGACCTCCGCGCGCGCGGCGTCGAGATCGAGATTCAGCCGCTGAAGGATTCCTCGTTCGTCTCGGCGCTCGTGATGTACGGACCGCTCATCTTGCTGGTCGCGATCTGGTTCGTGATCATGCGCCAGATGCAGGCGGGCGGAAACAAGGCTCTCTCTTTCGGCAAGTCGCGCGCCAAGCTCCTGACGCCGACCCAGAAGAAGGTCACGTTCAAGGACGTCGCCGGGGTCGAAGAGGCGAAGGTCGAGCTCCAGGAGATCATCGAGTTCCTGAAGGACCCCCAGAGATTTCAGAAGCTCGGCGGCAAGATTCCCAAGGGCGTGCTGCTGATGGGGCCTCCCGGAACCGGTAAGACCCTTCTCGCGCGCTCGGTCGCCGGCGAGGCGAACGTTCCTTTCTTCACGATCTCCGGCTCCGATTTCGTCGAGATGTTCGTCGGCGTCGGCGCTTCCCGCGTCCGCGATCTCTTCGAGCAGGGAAAGAAGAACGCGCCCTGCATCATCTTCATCGACGAGATCGACGCCGTCGGCCGGCATCGCGGCGCGGGGCTCGGCGGTGGCCACGACGAGCGCGAGCAGACGCTGAACGCTCTCCTCGTCGAGATGGACGGCTTCGACACGAACGAGGGGGTCATCCTGGTCGCGGCGACCAACCGTCCGGACGTTCTCGACCCCGCGCTGCTCCGACCCGGCCGTTTCGACCGCCGCGTCGTGGTGGACCGGCCGGACCTTCGGGGCCGAGAGCAGATCCTGAAAGTCCATACACGCTCGACCCCGCTCTCGGAAAACGTTGACCTCGCGATCATCGCGCGCGGCACACCGGGTTTTTCCGGCGCCGACCTCGCGAACCTCGTCAACGAGGCGGCTCTGAACGCGGCGCGGTTCAACAAGAAAAAAGTCGAGATGATCGATTTCGAGTACGCGAAGGACAAGGTGATGATGGGTCCCGAGCGCAAATCGATGATCATGACCGAAGAGGAAAAAAAGAACACCGCTTACCACGAGGGCGGCCACGCTCTCGTCGCGGCGATGCTTCCGGACGCCGATCCGATCCACAAGGTCACGATCATTCCGCGCGGTCGGGCGCTCGGAGTGACGATGCAGCTCCCGATCGAGGACAAGTACTCGCACACGAAGGAGTACCTCGAGGCGACGATCACGGTCATGATGGGCGGCCGGATCTCCGAAGAGCGGTTCCTCGGCCACATGACGACCGGAGCGGGAAACGACATCGAGAAGGCGACCGATCTCGCCCGGAAGATGGTCTGCGAATGGGGCATGAGCGAGTTGGGTCCCCTGACTTTCGGGAAGCCGGAGGGCGAGATCTTCCTCGGGCGGGATTTCGGGCGCACCCAGGACTATTCGGAGTCGACCGCGAACCAGATCGACGCGCAGGTCAAGAAGATCGTGACGGAGGCTTACCAGCGGGCGGAGAAGATCGTCACCGATCACGAGAAGGTCATGCACCGGCTCGCCCGGACCCTCCTCGAGAAGGAGGTCTTGGACGGCGAGGAAGTCCTTCAGATCATCGCCGAGGAGACGGGGGCCGACATCTCCAAACTGCGCAAGTCCGGTCCGCCGCGACCCCCGATCGTGACGCCGCCCGGAGCTCCCGAAGTCGCCGACGACGTCGGTCCGCTGGTGCCCGAACCGGCTTGAGCTGGGCTCAACGCTCCTTCCCGGAATCGACCTCGATGCCTCCCCGTTTCGAGAGAATTCCGCGTTGATCCCATGACGATCGCGGAGATCTTCCTCCGCGAATTCGACGGCGAGATGGCGACGACGCGGAGCTTGCTCGAGCGCGTGCCTTCGGACCGCCTCGACTGGCGGCCCCATCCGAAATCCATGACCTTCAAGGATCTCGCCGGCCACGTCGCGGAGCTCGCCCGATGGGGCGTGGCCATCGACGAGGGCTCCTTCGAGGTCGGTACGCGCAGGTTCCCGGACTACCAGTCGGTCGGCCAGCTCGTCGCCCGATTCGACGAGAACGTCGCCACGAGCCGCGCCTCGATCGCGCGTAAATCCGACGAGGACCTGCGCGAGCGCTTCACAGTCACGCGGGATGGAACGGTCGACTTCCAGATGTCGAAGGCGAGCCTGCTGCGCCGCGTCTTTCTGAATCACCTGATCCACCACCGCGGCCAGCTCTCGGTCTACCTGAGATTGAACGACGTCCCATTGCCGCCCATCTACGGACCCTCTGCGGACGAGAGGTAGAGCAGGAGATCGTTCTAGACTCTCGGCGTGGTGCCAGCCGATCTCGTCTTTCCAGCCTCCAGCTCGGAGTCGCTTCGCGAAATCGCTGCCTGGGACGGTTTTCGTTCGGCGACTCTTCCCCCCTCCGAGTTCCCGGTCGACGTCCTTCGCTTCGAGGGCTCCTCCTCCCCTCCCATCGTCCTCTCGCGTGCCCGGCGCGCCGAGAGCCTGAAGGCGCTTCCCGCGAGCCTGCGCGAGCGCGCTCTTCAGGCGTTCGCGCGCGCGGAACGTCCCCGGACCTTCCTCTCTCTCGCGCGCGGACGGCGGCTCGATCTGTTCTCGAGCCCGGCCGTGATGGGCGTCGTGAACGTGACCCCGGACTCCTTCTCCGACGGCGGGCTGTACTTCGACGAAGGGCGGGCGGTCGAGCGGGCGCTCGAGATGTTCGAAGAGGGCGCCGCTCTTGTGGACATCGGCGGCGAATCCACGCGGCCGCCCGCCTACGGACCGGCGGCGACCGTCCCGGCCGAGGAAGAGATCGCGCGAGTCGTTCCGGTCGTCGAGGGAATTCGCCGGGCGTCCGACCGCCCCGTCTCGATCGACACGCGCAAGGCCGCGGTGGCGCGCGCCGCCCTCGCGGCGGGCGCAGACCTGGTCAACGACGTTTCTGCTCTTCGCTACGATCCGGAGATGCTGCCCGTCCTCCTCGAGGAGGATGCCGCAGTCCTGCTCATGCACATGAGGGGGACCGATCCCTCGACGATGCAGGCCGACACCTCCTACACGCATCCCGTTGCCGACGTCGCCTCGGAGCTCGCGAGCGCCGCCTCGAAGGCGATCGAGGCAGGCGTGGCGGCAGACCGGATCGCGGTCGATCCCGGCCTGGGCTTCGGAAAGAGCCTCGAGGGCAACCTCGTCCTCCTTCGATACCTCGCCGCGTTCCGCTCGCTCGGCTTCCCTGTCGCCGCCGGCGCCTCCCGGAAGGCATTCGTCCGGCGTTTTTCCGGAGTCCCCGACGACGCCCCGGTGCGGGATCGGCTGCCCGGTTCGCTCGCGGCGCTCGGCGCTGCGCGCGCGGCCGGAGCAGCCGTTGTGCGAGTCCATGACGTGGCGGAGTCCGTCCGATTCCTGAAGCTCCTCGATGCGATCGAAAGCCCGACCGCGCGCCAGCCGGCCGGGGCGGCGGTGCGGTGATCGACTCCCTCTCGGCGCGCTTCGGCTCGCTCTCCCATTTCTCCTTCACCTGGCGCGACGCGGTCGACATCGTCATCGTCGCCCTCGTCGTCTACTTTCTCCTGCGGCTGATCCGCGGAACGCGCGCCGTACAAATGGTGTTCGGGCTGATCGCGGTGCTCGTCGTCTACTGGATTTCCGTCGTGCTGAAACTGGTGGCGCTGCGAACCGTTCTCACGGCGCTCATCTTTTACCTACCGTTTGCGATCATCGTCCTCTTCGCGTCCGAACTACGGCGAGCGCTCGCGGCCTTCGGGCGGACGCCGTTCTTCTCTCTCTTCTCCGGCTACCGCGCCGAGGAGACCGTCTCCGACCTCGTGCTTGCGGCGACCTCGCTGTCGACCCGCCGGATCGGCGCGCTGATCGTGCTGGAGAGGCGCGAAGGTCTGAAGACCTACATCGAGAACGGCGTGCCGGTCGACGCCGCGATTTCGTACGACCTGCTGGTCAACCTCTTCGCTCCCGGTACGCCGCTCCACGACGGCGCCGTCATCATTTCGCGCGAGCGGGTTGCCGCTGCGGCCTGTTTTCTCCCGCTGTCGCTCAAGGAAGGGCTCTCGAAACGGTTCGGGACCCGCCACCGCGCGGCAATCGGCGTGACCGAGGAGACCGATGCGCTCGCGATCGTCGTGTCCGAAGAGCGCGGCACGATCTCGCTCGCCCGCGACGGCCAGTTGATCGAGGACCTCGACGGAAAGTCGCTTCGAGATCTCCTCTACCGCGACTTCGCGGCGAGCGCTTAGGAGGAGGGAAAAAGTGGCTCGCCGGCGGTTCTTCTTCCGAAACCTGGGGCCGAAGATCCTCGCGCTCGCCATCGCGCTCGCCGTGTGGTTCGCCCTCTCCGGCGAAAGGCGGGAGCGGATCTCCGAGCGCAGCTACCGGATCCCGCTTTCGCTCGTGAATATCCCGGCCCGGACGATCGTCGCCTCGCCGCTCCCGGGCGCGGTCGATGTCCGGGTCCGCGGACCCTTCACGGCGCTTCGAGGGTTAGAGCCCGAGAAGCTCGAGGCCGTGATCGACCTCTTAAACGCCACACCGGGAGAAAAGGTCTACCGGCTCGCCCCCGAGGACATCAACGTCCCGCCGGAAGTGGAAGTCATCGCCCTCTCCCCCGGCGAAGTGCGCGTCGTGCTGGACAACGTGGCCGAAAAGCTGCTCCCGATCGTGCCCGCCCTCTCCGGCGAGGTCGCCGCGGGCTCGCAGGTCGTGGACGTCAGCGTGGAACCGAGAGTCGCGCGCGTGATGGGGCCCGCGACCGCGCTCGGAAAGATGACGGGCATCGGGACCGAGCCGGTCTCTCTCGCGAACCGCGCCGCGACTTTTTCGGCCACGACGACGGTTCTGCCGGACGCGCCGGGCGTGCGGGTGCGCCAGGGACAGGTCGTCAACGTGACCGTGCGGATCGGCCCGGCTCCGGCGAAGACCCCCACCGAGACGGCGGGCGCCGTCGGGCGTTGAAGCTCTTCGGGACCGACGGATTGCGAGGTCGCGCGGGAGTCTTCCCTCTCGATGCGCGCTCGCTCCGCACGGTCGGACGGGAGGTCGGTGCGAGCGTGCGCCGGGACGGGGGGGACTCCGTCGTCCTCGGAGGCGACACGCGCGAGTCGACGCCGGCGATGGCGGCGGAGCTGGCGTCGGGTTTGGAGGATTCGGGCTGTGCGGTGGCGTCCGCCGGCGTCGTTCCGACTCCCGCCGTCGCCGAGCTCACCCTCGCCCTCCGAGCCGGCGCGGGAATGTCCGTTTCGGCGTCGCACAACCCATTCGAGGACAACGGCGTGAAGGTGTTCGGGCGTGACGGGCGCAAGTGGCCGGATGAGAAAGAGGAAGCGCTCGAAGAGAGGCTCCTGGCTCTTCCGCCTCTCTCGCCGGGAGAGGGCCCGAGTGAGAGGGGATCTTTGCCGCCCCGGCCCGTGGATCCCTCGCTCGCCGAGATCTACCTCGAACGGCTCCTCTCACGGTTGCCCAACTGCCCACGCGAAATCGCGGTCCTCCTCGACGCCGGAAACGGCGCAGCGTACCGCCTCGGGCCGGAAGCTCTCTCGCGCGCCGGCTGCCGGGTCACGCCGATGGCGGACCACCCCGACGGAAGAAACATCAACGAAGAGTGCGGGGCGATGCACCCCGACGGAATGGCCCGCGAGACCCGCGGCGTCGGAGCCGACATGGGGGTGGCGCTCGACGGCGACGCGGACCGCGCGATCTTCGCCGACGAGAGCGGCCGGCTCTTGGACGGCGACGACGTCCTCTGGATCGTCGCGCGGCGCTGGAAGAAAGAGGGCCGGCTCGCCGGAGGGGGCGTCGTGGGGACGGTGATGTCGAACTTCGGCCTCGAGCGGGCGCTCGCCCGCGAAGGCGTCCCGTTTCATCGCGCGGCAGTCGGCGACCGCAACGTCGCGGCGCTCATGGAGGAAACCGGGGCGGACCTCGGCGGGGAGACTTCCGGTCACATCCTTTTTGCCCCGCTCTCTCCCGCGGGGGACGGCATCCAGACGGCACTCGTCCTGGCTTCGATTCTCTCGGACGCCGCCCGGCCTCTCTCGCAGCTCGCGACACTCGAGAAGAGCCCCCAGGCGCTGCGCAACGTGCGCGTTTCGCGCCGCGAGCCGCTCGAAGGCTCCTCCGAGCTCTCGCGGGCGGTCGCGCGGGCGAAGGAGCGCTTCGGTGACCGGGGCCGCGTGTTTCTGCGTTACTCGGGAACGGAGCCGCTCTTGCGCATCCTCGTCGAGGGGGAGGACGAGAAGGAGGTCAAGTCGATCGCGGACGAGCTCGAGGTGGCCGCCCGCGACTCGTTTCCCGTCGCGGGCCACTGAGGTCCGGCTCCGGCGCTACCTCTCGATTTCGGGAATCGGCTCCCCGGTCACGTTGGGCTCCTGAAAAATGAGGCCGGTCCCCGAGATCGGAAGGAGCGCCGTGTGGTTGCGCTCGCCGATCTCGAGGCGCACCTCGTAATAGCCGTGCGGCGAGATCGCGACAAGGGTCGCCGGCCTGTTCTTGAGCTCGAGGATCGGGGAGTAGACGACGACCCGCGCGGGAATTTCCACGGCTAGGTTCCTCCTTCGAGGATCGCGAGCATCTCGTCCCACGTGACGGTCGAAACGCCGAGCGCCCTCGCCTTTTCGAACTTCGAGCCGGCAACCTCTCCGGCGAGGACGTAGTCCGTCTTCTTCGACACGGAACCGGAGATCTTCGCTCCCGCCGCCTCGAGCCGACGCGCCGCCTCCTCCCGGGTCACGCCGGGCAGCACTCCTGTGAGAACGACGGTCTTCCCGGCGAGCGGACCGTCCGACGGCGGCCGGCCCCGTCTCGAAAGGAAGTTGACCCCCCGGCTCCGGAGCTTCTCGACGAGCTCGCGATGGCGAGAATGCGAGAACCAGGCGGCGATCGCAGAGGCGGTGTTCGGACCGACCTCGTCGACGCTCTGAAGCTCCTCCTCGCTCGCCGCCGCGAGCGCGTCCAGCGAGCCGAAGCGGCTCGCGAGTGTCGCTGCCGCCTTCTCCCCGACGTGCCGGATACCCAGCGCGAAGAGGAGCCGCGAGAGGTCGTTTTCCTTGCTGCGCTCGATCTCTTCGAGGAGATTCGCGGCGGACTTTTCGCCCCAACGCTC
>DASWDK010000139.1:0-10430 GCA_036395335.1 Thermoanaerobaculia bacterium | reverse complement strand
TCTACGGGCGCTTGCGCGCGCGGCGCCGGAGGGAAGGCTGGTCGTCCTGGCCCGGCGCGGTCCCGCGTCGATCTACCGCGCGGAAGGGAGCGGCGCCGTCCGGACGG
Organism: Thermoanaerobaculia bacterium; assembly: GCA_036395335.1. Taxonomy (GTDB): domain Bacteria; phylum Acidobacteriota; class Thermoanaerobaculia; order UBA5066; family Gp7-AA6; genus Gp7-AA6. The sequence continues at coordinate 10,323 of DASWDK010000139.1, read as the reverse complement.
CATCGGGACTTCTGCGAGACTCGCTGGCAGCGGCTCGGGAAGGCTTCTCGGAGGCCTGGCTTCTACCCAACTCCTATCGGTCGGCGCTCGTTCCGTTTCTCGCCGGAATCCCCGATCGCATCGGGTATGCGACCGACGGAAGAGCGCATCTCCTGACCGACGCGCCGGCCCCGCCCGAGCGGACCGCCCACCAGCTGCGCGATTACGACCGGCTCCTCGAAGTGCGAGGCATCGAGCCGGACTTGACACCTCCGCGCCTTCCGATCCCGGAGCCAGCGGCGGCGAGAGCCGACGCGGCTCTCTCCCGCGCCGGCCTTGCGCGGGACGGATCGCTTGCGCTTCTCGCGCCCGGCGCGGCATTCGGTTGGACGAAGAGGTGGCCGGCCGCGCGATTCGGCCGGCTGGCGGGGGCTCTCCTCCGGCGCGGCTTCTCCTGCGCCCTCGCGATCGGACCCGGAGAAGAGCCGCTGGCGGAGGAGGCGCGCGCCGCCGCGGAGGGAATCGTTCTTCCCGTGCTGGGCGCCGATCTCGATCCCGTCGAGCTCGCCGCTCTCGCCGGGCGTGCATGCGTCGTCGTCGCCAACGATTCGGGCCCGATGCACCTCGCGGCGGCGGTCAAAACACCGGTCGTCGCGCTCTTCGGCGCAACCGACCCGGGACGGACCGGGCCGTGCGGAGTCCCGCGCGAGATCCTGGACCGTTACGTGTTCTGCTCCCCCTGCTATTTGAAGGAATGCCCCTACGGGCACGAGTGCATGCGGGAAATCGAGGTGGAGGCGGTCGCCGCCGCCGTCGAGAGGCTTTCGGCGGCCGCCGAACGCTTTTGACTTACGGCTTCAGTTCGGTATTCCAGTAAGCCACGTCGAGAAAGTTCCGCCAGGCGGGGTGCAGCTTGCTCGATCCGAAATGGCCCACCGGATGCCACCGCGGTTTCCTGGGGTGGGCGACCAGCCGCATCGAGGCCTCGGCCGGCGTGCGATTTCCCTTCTGCACGTTGCACGCAAGGCACGCGCAAACGATGTTCTCCCAGGACGAAGTGCCTCCGCGCGAGAGCGGGATCACGTGATCGAGCGACAGCTCCGAGGACGTGAACTTGTGCCCGCAGTACTGGCAGCGGTTGCCGTCCCTCAGGTAGATGTTGTGCCGGGAAAACTTCACTTCCTGGCGCGGGAGCCGGTCGAAGCTCTTCAAGGCGACGACCCGCGGCACGCGGATCGCCATCGACGGAGTGAGAACGACCTCGTCCTGAGGCTGGACCGGGATGTCACACCAGTTCTCGAACTCGTACGTCGAGTAGTCGGGAAGGACCGCACGGACGTGCCCCTTGTAGAAGAGAGAGAAAGCCTTGCGCACGGACGTGACGTGCACGGCCTGGAAGACGCGATTCAGCACGAGAACCTGAGAGTCGAGCATCACTTGGCCGAAAACCGCGTCATTATATAGCGCCGATGACACTTCCGGCCTCGAAGGAGCGCCTCCTTTCCCTCGTGTCTTCCTTCGCCGGACGGCGGTTGCTAGTCGCGGGGGACTACGTGCTCGACCGCTTCGTGTTCGGTCACCCCAAGCGGATCTCCCGAGAGGCGCCCGTTCTCATCCTGAGGTTCTGGAAGGAGGAGAGTCTCCCGGGCGCCGCCGGGAACACGGCCGCGAACGTCCGGGCTCTGGGAGGCACGCCGGTGCCGGTCGGCGCGGTCGGCGACGACGAGGCGGGCGAGCTTCTGAAAAAGATCTTTCGCGAGCGCGGGATCGCGACCGAGGCGCTCCTTCCCGTTTCCGGGTACCCGACCCCGACGAAGACCCGAGTGCTCGCTGGCGGCGCGCATTCGATCAAGCAGCAGGTCGTGCGCTACGACCGGGAGGAGCACCTGCCGGCGGACGGCTCCTGGCGGCTCCGGCTCGCCGAAAAAGTCGCCGAAATCGCCGGCGGCGTCGACGCCGCAGTGCTCTCCGACTATGGTTACGGCGCGGTGACTCCCGAGGCCGTCCCGCCGCTCAAAAAGCGTCTGCCAGCGGGCGCTCCTCTCCTCGTCGATTCCCGGCACTCGCTCGACCGATACGAAGGGGTCGATGCGGCGACCCCGAACGAGGAGGAACTCGAGGAGTGCGCGGGAGAACCGCTCGGCGACTCCCCCGAAAAGCTGGCCCGGGCAGGCGACCGGCTGCGAAGTCGGCTCGGCTGCCGGACCCTTCTCGTCACGCGCGGCTCGCGCGGCATGGCGCTCTTCGACGGAGGAAGTCAGCCGACGCTCATTCCCGTGCACGGCACCGATCAGGTCGCCGACGTCACGGGCGCGGGCGATACCGTCCTCGCCGCGTTTTCCCTCGCGCTCGCCTCGGGCGCGACGCCGCTCGAGGCAGCGCTTCTCGCGAATTTCGCCGGAGGCGTCGTCGTGATGAAGATGGGGACGGCGACGGTCTCCGCGGAAGAGCTCGCGCAGGCGGTGACATCCGATCGGACGTTGACCGCGTGAGCGTCGCTCGCTCCACAACAGAAAAAATCGTCTCGCGCCCGGAAGCCGTCAAGGCCGCCGCGCGCGAAAGAGAAATGCACCGGCAGGTCGTCTTCGCCAACGGGGCCTTCGACCTCTTTCACGCGGGCCACGTCCGTTATCTCGAGGCAGCGCGCGCGGAGGGAGACTGGTTGATCGTCGGGGTCAACTCGGACGCGTCCGTCTCCCGTTCGAAAGGCGCGGGCCGCCCGATCGTCCCGGCCGCCGAGCGCGCGGAGATCGTGGCGGCGCTCGAATGCGTCGGTGCGGTAGTCGTCTTCGAGGAGGATTCTCCCGCCGCCCTGCTCGAGGAGCTCCGCCCGGACGTCCACGCGAAAGGCACCGACTACACCCCGGAGTCGGTGCCGGAACGCGAGGTCGTCGCGACTTACGGAGGCCGGACCGTGATCGTCGGCGACCCGAAGGATCACGCGACGACGGATCTGATCGAACGGATCGTGAAACGTGATACGAAGTCTTTGACCTCTTGACTTTGACGCCGAGCGGCTCATGCGTCTTCTAATCGTTCGCCTCTCCTCTCTGGGCGACGTCGTGCACGCGCTACCGATCGCAAAGAGCGCGCGGATGGCGGGAGCGAAGGTCGGCTGGCTGGTCGAGTCCGCCTACCGCGAGCTCGTCGAAGGCAACCCCGACGTCGACGAGATTTTTTTCGCCGACACGAGGGATTGGCGACGGCGGCCGCTCTCCCTGCATACGTACTCGCAGATTGGATCGCTCTTCCGAAGGCTCCGGGAATTCGCGCCGGACGCGACGATCGACGCACAGGGACTCTGGAAGTCCGCTCTTCTCGCGCGTGCGGCCGGCGGCCCGGTCGTCGGATTCGGGACAGCTGATCGGAGGGAACCGAGCTCGGTGCTCCTGTGCGACCGTGCGGTCAAACCGCTCGCGGGCCAGCACATCGTCGATCACAACCTTTCGCTCGTCGAGGCTACCGGTATCCCCGTCGGCCGCCGCGCCCCGGACGCCCGTTTCCTTCTCGACCGCGTTTGCCCGGAGGCCGAAGCGTTTCTGGCCGGACAAAGCCGGCCGTACGCGGTCTACCACCCCGGCGCGAGCCGGGCGGACAAGACGTGGGGGGAAGAGCGGTTTGCCGCGCTCGCTCGCCTCCTCTGCGCCGACGGCCGCATGTCCGCAGTCGTCTCCTGGGGCCCGGGCGACGAAGAGCGGGCCCGCCGGATGTCGAGCATGCTGCGGGAGGCGCGGCTCCTCCCGCTCCTTCCGCTCTCCGGGCTCGCGCGGGTCGTTGCCGCGTCGTCTCTCTTCGTCGCCGGAGATACCGGGCCGCTCCATCTCGCGGACGCCCTCGGAGCTCCGACGCTCGCGCTCTTCGGGCCGACTGAGCCCGTCCGCAACACCCCGGCCCGCAACGGCCCGTACCGGAGTCCCGACTCCGCAATCCGGTACGATTCGGAGACGGGGGCCGAAGAGGTCGCCCGAAAGGCGTTCGAGGTGCTTGCGGCCTGACCCGATTGAGCGACCCGCATCGCGGGAGTCCCGAGCGAACCGAGGGATCGTCTGCTCGCGGCACCGGGAACGATTACTCGACGCCTCCCGTTCTCTCCGGCGCTTGAAATCGCTTCGTCTCTTCCGGGCAGCGTTCTTTCTCGCGCTCTCCGTCAGCTCCGTCGCAGTCGCGCAGCAGCCGAAGCTCGAAGGACGTCCGCCGTTCATCGGGGAAACGCTGCGGTACGCGATGTCCGTTCTCGGTGCCTCGGGTGGCGAGCTGACTCTGACGGCGAAGGAAACGCAGCTCGACGGGCGCCCCGCGTACAAATTCGAGCTGTCGGCGATCTCCGGACAGTTCCTTTCGAAGATTTTTCTCGTGCGCGATTACCTCGCCTCCTGGATCGATCCGAAGACTTTCCGGTCCCTTCGCTTCGAGAAGCACACCGTCGAGGGCAAGCGCGTTCGCGATGACCTGATCGAGTTCGACTACGGCAAGAAGGTCGCCCTTCGCGACGGCAAGCCGGTCGGGATCGAAGAGTCCACGCTCGATTCGCTCTCCGCGCTCTACTACATCCGTCTTCTCGACCTCGAGCGGCACGAGCCGATCGAGCTCACCGTGGTCTCGCGGCATCTCTTTCCGCTCTCCGTTGTCGTAACGGGACGCGAGACGATCTCGACGCCCGCGGGAACTTTCCGAGCGATCCGCGTTGAGCCGAGGAGTCCCAACGAAGGATTGATCGGCCGGGGCAAGAGCCTCGTCCTCTGGCTGACCGACGACCAGAAAAAAATTCCGGTCCAGTTGCACTCGAAGCTGAAGATCGGGACGCTCGTCGGAAAGCTGAAGGCGATCGAGAACAATTAGATTCGATGTCTCCGCGTCTCCCCTTTTGACAGATTGAGCGCAAAGCCTTAACCTGTGGAACTTCCCCATGGCGGTAAAACTGGGCGATCTCCTCGTCAAGGCGAAGCTCGTCACTCCCGAGCAGGTCGAAGCTGCTCTCCAGTCCCAGAAGGATCAGGGTGGCAAGTTCGGCGAAGCCCTGATCCGGATCGGCGCCGTCAGCGAGCAGGACATCACCGAGACCCTCTCCCAGCAGTTCGGCGTGCCCTCGATCGACCTCGCGCACTTCGAGATCGACCCCACGGTCATCAAGGTCGTACCGGGCGAGGTCGCGCGGAAGTACGGCGTCCTTCCCGTCAACAAGACGGGGGCCACCCTCACGATCGCGATGTCCGATCCGACCAATGTCTTCGCGATGGACGACATCAAGTTCATGACGGGTTACAACGTCGAGCCGGTCGTCGCCTCGGAGGCATCGCTGCGGCGCGCGATCGACAAGCACTACGGCACGCCGCGCTCGGTCGTCCTGAAGGAGAGACCCAAGGGCACGATGACCGGAAGTGCGCCGACCGAGGGGAACATCGACGACCTCATGTCCTCGGCGCTGACGATGGACGACATGGCGAGCGTCGGTCTGTCCGAGTTCAACATGGACGAGATCACCGGCTTCGAGACCGGCGACGTCGACGTCGTCCGCGGCGAAGAGGGCCAGGAGATCGACCTCATCGATCTCGCCAAGTCCTCCGAGTCCGCGCCGATCATCAAGGTCTCGAACCTGATCCTGATCGAGGCGCTCAAGGCGGGCGCGTCGGACATCCACGTCGAGCCGTACGAGAGAGAGTTCCGTGTCCGGTTCCGCGTGGACGGCGTTCTTCACAACATCATGGCTCTCCCGATGCGCACGCGGGACCCGCTCATTTCACGGCTGAAGATCATGGCGAAGCTCGACATCTCCGAGAAGCGCCTCCCCCAGGACGGACGGATCAAGATCCGCCTGCGCGTCGAGGAGCGCACGCGCGACCTCGACCTGCGCGTCTCGGTCGTCCCGACGCATTTCGGCGAAAAGGTCGTGATGCGGCTGCTCGACAAGTCGCGTCTCCAACTCGACATGACCCAGCTCGGCTTCGACCAGGAGCCGCTTCGCCGGTTCAAGGATGCGATCGACAGACCTTACGGGATCGTGATGGTCACCGGTCCCACCGGGTCCGGCAAGACGAACACGCTCTATTCGGCGATCGCGCAGTTGAACGATCCGGCGGTCAATATCCTGACCGCCGAGGACCCGATCGAGTTCAACCTCGCCGGCATCAACCAGGTCCAGATGAAGGAGCAGATCGGATTGACCTTCGCGTCCGCGATGCGTTCCTTCCTCCGCCAGGACCCGGACATCATCTTGGTCGGCGAGATCCGGGACTTCGAGACCGCGGAGATCGCCGTCAAGGCGGCGCTCACCGGGCACCTCGTCCTCTCGACGCTGCACACCAACGACGCTCCTTCGACGGTCAACCGCCTCATGAACATGGGCATCGAGCCGTTCCTGGTGGCGACCTCGGTCAACTGCATCGCCGCACAGCGACTCGTACGTATCGTCTGCAAGAACTGCGCGGAGGACTTCGACACTTCGCCTCAGATGCTGATTCAGGTCGGATTCGCCCCCGACGAGGTCAAGACGCTGAAGATCAAGCGTGGCCGGGGGTGCGAGACGTGCAAGAACACCGGCTACAAGGGGCGAATCGGCCTCTTCGAGGTCCTCCTCTTCTCCGATGAGATCCGCGACATGATCCTTTCGGGGGCTTCTTCGATCGAGTTGAAGCGCCGGGCGGTCGAAGAGGGAATGGTGACCTTGCGGATGGCCGGGCTGGGCAAGGTCCGCGAAGGGGTCACCACGCTCGAGGAGGTCTTGAGAGAAACGGTGATTTAGGCGAGGATTCGGAAGGAGCAGCGGGTCGGAGCGTCCCGGCGCAAACGGGCCCGAAAGGCGTAAAAGAGGACAGCCGAGCCTTTCCTTTCCTGATGCCGGGGCTTAAACTACGACCCTAGTTCGACACAACTCAATCAAAGAGGGCCGTCAAAAAATGGCAGGCGAAGCCACTCTCCATCAGCTCCTGAAACAGATGGTCGAAATGGGCGCATCCGACCTTCATCTGACCACCAACTCTCCGCCGATGGTGCGGCTCGACGGGAGGCTGCTCCCGCTTCCGTATCCGCCGCTGACGGTGGCCGAGACAAAGCAGATCGCCTACTCGGTCCTGACCGACACGCAGAAGCACCGCTTCGAGGAAAACCTCGAGCTCGACTTTTCGTTCGGCGTCAAAGGGCTCGCGCGCTTCCGCGCGAACAACTTCATGCAGCGCGGCGCGGTCGGCGGCGTCTACCGGCAGATCCCCTACCAGATCCAGGGATTCCGCGAGCTTGGCCTGCCGCCGGTCGTCGAACTTCTCTGCGACAAACCCCGGGGGCTGATTCTCGTCACGGGTCCGACCGGCTCGGGAAAGACCACGACGCTCGCAGCGATGGTCGACAAGATCAACCGCGAGAAGCAGCTTCACATCGTAACCATCGAGGATCCGATCGAGTTTCTCCATACTCACAAGAAGTGCATCGTCAACCAGCGCGAGCTCCACGCAGACACTCATTCGTTCCCGAACGCGCTGCGGTCCGTTCTTCGTGAGGATCCGGACGTCGTGCTCGTCGGCGAGATGCGCGACCTCGAGACGATCGAGTCGGCGCTGCGCATCGCGGAGACGGGCCACCTGACCCTCGCCACCCTCCACACCAACAGCGCGGCTTCCTCGATCAACCGCATCATCGACGTCTTTCCCGCGCATCAGCAGACGCAGATTCGGACTCAGCTGTCGTTCGTCCTGGAAGGCATCCTCTGCCAGGCGCTCCTCGAGCGTTCGAGCGGCAAAGGCCGGGTCATGGCGATGGAGATCCTGGTCCCGAACGCGGCCATCCGGAACTTGATTCGCGAAGACAAGATCCACCAGGTCTACTCGATGATGCAGGCCGGCCAGTCGAAATTCGGGATGCAGACGTTCAACCAGTCGCTGGCGACGCTCTATCATCGAAAACTGATCACGCTCGAGATGGCTCTCCTGCGCTCGTCCTCCCCCGACGAGCTCCAGGAGCTCATCAACCGGGGCGCGGGCGTGAACGTCCCGACCGCGGCAGCGGTCGCCGGAAAGAGGAGCTGACGTGCCGAGCTATGCCTGGAAGGGGCGCAACCGCGCCGGGATGGTTCAGGAAGGCGCGATGGTCGCCGAGTCGAAGGAGCTCGCCCTCGCCCAGCTCCGCCGCCAGAACATCGTCGTCACCGGAATCCGGGAGCGCGGAAAGGAAATCTCCCTCACCAAGGCGGGGCGCAAGGTCCCTCCGAAGATCCTCGCCGTCTTCACGCGTCAGTTCTCCGTCATGATCGACGCCGGCCTGCCTCTGGTGCAGTGCCTCGAAATCCTGGCGCTGCAGCAGGAACACAAGAACTTCCAGAAGATCCTGCTTCAGGTGCGGCAGGACGTCGAAGCCGGATCGACCCTCGCGGACGCGATGCGGCGGCACCCGAAAGCCTTCGACAACCTCTACGTCAACATGATCGCGGCCGGCGAGGCGGGCGGTATCCTCGACACGATCCTCCAGAGGCTCTCGGTATACATCGAGAAGGCGGTGAAGCTACGCTCGCAGGTCCGCTCCGCTCTCATCTATCCGACCGCGGTCATCGTCATCGCGGCCGTCGTCGTCGCGGTCATTCTCCTGAAGGTCATCCCCACGTTTGCCGCCCTGTTCACGAGCCTCGGGGCGGAGCTGCCGTTCCCGACCCGGGTCGTCATCGCGTCCTCGAACTTTCTCGCCCGGTACTTCATCTTCTTCGTCATTGGAATCGCGGCGGTCGCTTACGGCATTCGCCGCTATTACAGGACGTACCGGGGGCGCCGGGTCATCGACGGCTTGCTGCTGAAGGCCCCGATCATCGGGATGATCCTGCGAAAGATCGCCGTCGCCCGGTTCTGCCGCACTCTCGCGACTCTCACTTCCTCGGGCGTCCCGATCTTGGAGAGCCTCGAGATCACCGCCCGCACGGCCGGCAACGCCATCGTGGAGGACGCGATCCTCGAGACGCGCAAGAGCGTCGAGGGGGGCAAGACAATCGTCGAGCCGCTCAAGGATTCGAACGTCTTTCCCAACATGGTCGTTCAGATGATCGGAGTCGGCGAGCAGACCGGGGCGCTGGACGCCATGCTGAATAAGATCGCCGACTTCTACGAGGATGAGGTCGACGTCGCCGTACAGGGGCTCGTCAAGCTGATGGAGCCCGTCATGATCTTCATCCTGGGCGTGATCATCGGAGGAATCGTCATCGCGATGTACCTGCCGATGTTCACGCTGATCAACAAGATCGGGTAGCCAGAGGTAGCCCTTACGGACTCCGCGAACGGATCGCGAATTTCCGCCTTTCTCCCCGCGAGCGCCGCCGATTCCCTGCGGCGCTCGCTCGTCTGGCTGGCGACCGTCCGCGTCGCCGTCCTGATCCTGATCTTGATCTCGGCGATCCTCGTCCAGGCGGGGTCCGGGGCCGGCGTGGAGATCTCGTTCCTCTACCGCCTCGTGGGCGCTGCCGTCTTCCTCGCTGCCTTTCACTGGACGGCAGGCCGGCGGCTCCCGGCGCGCGCTTCGGCGTGGATCCAGATCTTCGGCGACCTCACGATCGTCACACTTCTGGTGTACTCGTCCGGCGGTCCCGACTCGGTGTTCACGTTCCTTTACCTCGTCGTAATCGGCACCGCGGGTTTCCTCCTGTACCGCATCGGAGCCGTGGTGACCGCGTCGGTCGCGGCGATCCTGTACGGTTCGATGGTCGAGCTCGTGGCCTATGGGGCGCTGCCGGTGCCCCCTCTCGCCGTGCTCTCTGAGTGGACGGGCCCTCGCGTTCGCTACAACCTGGCGATCACCGTCGCCGGATTTCTCGGCGTCGCCTTCATGGTGGCCTATCTCTCCGAGAAGCTCGTGACCGCGCGCGAGGAGCTCGCAAGGCGCCAAAAAGCTCTGTCGCGCCTCCAGCACCTGTACGCCAGCGTGATCACATCGATGTCGTCGGGCCTTCTGACGACCGACTCGTCCCAGCGGGTGACCTTTCTGAACGTGCCGGGAGGCGAGATGCTGGGACTGGAGCCTTCGGCCGTAACCGGCCGATATCTCGCGGAACTTCATCTCCCCTTTCCATGCGACTGGAGCAGCATCCGGAAGCGCGCGCGCGGGCGCGAGCCTTACCGGGCGGAGACGGAGCTCGATCGCGCCGGGATCCGGCGAGTGCTCGGATACTCGCTGCGAGTGCTCGAAGGAGCGGAGGGGGATGAGGGAACGCTCATCCTCTTCCAGGACTTGACCGAGGTGAAGAAGCTCGAGAGCCGCGCGCGGTTCAACGAACAGCTCGCGGCGGTCGGCGAGCTCGCCGCCGGCATCGCGCACGAGATCCGGAATCCGCTCGCTTCGATTTCCGGCTCGGTGCAGGTCCTTTCGAGCGAGCTGACG